>JAFIEX010000013.1 GCA_020832365.1 Crocinitomicaceae bacterium | reverse complement strand
GTTGTTCAATTAATAAAGTAATTTTAAAATTTAACACCAACCTACCAAGCCTGTTGGCATAGGCTTCATTTTCTATCCACCTTTTTCCAACTTAAGGAGGGTCGCAGTCTTTCTTGATGTTAAGACGATATAAAGTTACAAAACGTTTGTTTTGTTGTTTAATATTTTTTAGACAAATAGGTAAAAAGCACCTGCTTTCGTATATTGCGGGGGGGGGGTAAATAGCTGGTAATCATTTAGTTTCATTTAAGCGTAGTGTATAATTCGTTATAAACTTAAAACAAACATTTTGTTTTTACAAATTTTAACAAAGATTTTTTTGGGTAGTGGTCTATGTAATGCTTTTTAGATTTTGGTTAAGAAGAAGAAGGTATTACCGCAATAAATGAATCGTACCGTTACCTATTAATTCTGTGCCATCATTTTTTCGAATGGTGTTTAAATATTGTAGGGACGTATTGCAATACGTCCCTACAATATTTAAATACCATATCATCTGGACCAGGTGGAATAATGAATTCACGCATCTTTCAAAAAAGGCAGTTGTTTTCGGAATTGTTGTAGTGCTTCATAATCCAAGTTGAATATTGCTACCTGATCTTGTTCTGCTGTTAACCACTGCGCCTCACCATTGGAATTGATACAGACAGAATCTCCGCTGTAGTTTAATCCATTTGCGTCTGTTCCAACACGATTTACGGCAATAACATAGCACTGATTTTCAATTGCCCTGGCAGTTAATAAAGTTTTCCAATGGTGACTTCTTTTCGCTGGCCAATTGGCAATGTTCAGCAATATATCGTACGCAAAAGCGTCTCCAACTAATGTGTTTCTAGCCAATTCGGGAAACCTCAAATCATAACAAATTTGCAGACGGATATTCCATCCTTGTACATTCACTGTTACCGATTGCTCTCCAGCTGAGAAGTGTTGGTCTTCTCTGGCCAATGAAAAAAGCTTTATTTTATCATAATGTGCTTGAACTCCATTTTCATCAACCATGACTAATCGGTTATAATAATGGTCGTTTTCGTTGATAATCAAGGACGCAATAAATGTTGTTTTAAACTGCCTAGCTTGGTCTGTTAGCCACGTAACTGATTCACCGTTGATTGGCTCAGCCATTGCTTTAACATTCATGGTAAAACCGGTTTGAAACATTTCTGGTAATACAACTAAGTGAACTGGCTCATGAATATTTGAAATCAGTTGTGCTAGGTGATTCAAATTGGCGTTTTTGTCTTCCCAAAACTGCACAGGTTGAACGAGGGCTACATTTAGATTTTGCATAATTTTTCTGCTGCTTGAATTAAAGTATCATCCGTTTTGGCAAAACAAAAACGCACGAGGTTATTTTTTGGCGGTTTTTCGTAAAATGCGGATAAAGGAATCACTGCGACACCAAATTCGGTTGTCAATCTTTTGGAAAAAGTAATATCGTCTTCCTGACTGATTGCTTTATAGCTTGCCACTTGAAAATAAGAGCCTTCGCAGGGCAACAATTCAAATCTACTTTTTGCCATTAAGTTTCTGAACAAGTTCCTTTTCTCTTGATAAAATCCAGATAAAGTGGATAAATCTTTTTGAGGTAAATAAGCAGCTAAAGTATGCTGAGCAGTGCTATTAACAGAGAAAACATTGAACTGGTGCACTTTTTTTATTTCGGTAAGTAAGTTTTCAGGAGCCACAATATAACCCATTTTCCATCCTGTAATGTGGAAAGTTTTCCCGAATGAGGAAGTAATGATGCTACGTTCTCTGATTTTAGCTAAGGTATTCACTGAAATATGTGGCTGCTCAAAATAAATATACTCATAAACCTCATCTGAAAGCAACAATAAATTAGGGTGATTTTCCATGATGGCAGTTAGTGCGTCAAAATCTGCTTTTTTGAGCGCTGTACCACTTGGATTATGCGGGTTATTGATAATGATTAATTTAGTTTTATCAGTAATCTGGTCTTCTACTTTTTGCCAATCAATGCTAAAGTCATCCTCCATAGCAATGTGTTTTGCAATACCTTGCGCCAATTGAACAGCAGGATCGTAGCAATCGTAAGCGGGGTCAAGGATGATTACTTCCTCTCCATCATGAACAAGTGCAGTAATCGCCGTGAAAATCGCTTGTGTAGCACCAGCGGTAATCAGTATTTCTGTTTCCGCTTGCAATTTTCTTTGGTAGTGGTGTTGTACTTTTTCAGCAATAGCGTAGCGCAATTGTGGCAGACCGGGCATAGGGGCATATTGGTGCGTATCACTATCCAAAATTGTTTTATAGATAGCTATGAGTTGTTGGTCCACTTTAAAGTTAGGAAAGCCCTGTGATAAGTTAATGGCATTGTGTTCATTCGCTAACTTAGACATCACCGTAAAAATTGTGGTGCCGACATTGGGTAATTTTGAATTTAGCATGGTCAAATGGTAATTAAATCATCTAATAAACTACTTGCGCCAATCCGAAAGAGGGCGGGAGTCAAATAAGAGGAACCCAGCTCGCGTTCAATGAGTTGGTAATAAGAAACAGCGTCTTGGTAGTTTTTTACACCACCACTAACTTTTACGCCAATTTTTTTATTGGTCTTAACCTCATGCTTTTTGATAACTTGGCAAATCGTTTGAACCGCTTCATGGGTTGCGCCAATGCTGACTTTTCCTGTTGATGTTTTAATAAAATCTGCTCCTCCAGCAATGGCGATTTCAGCAGCTTTGGCCACCTCCTTTTGGGTTTTCAAGATGCCAGTTTCTAGAATAACCTTCAACTTTTTGTTTCCCATAAGCTGTTTTATGGCTTGAATTTCGGAAGTGCAATTTTCAAATTGTCCTGCGAAAAACTCACCAAGATTCAAAACTATGTCTATTTCATCTGCACCGTTTTCCAAGGCCATTTTAGTTTCGAGTAGTTTCACTTCGATATAGGATTGGCTAGCAGGAAAGGAAGCACTTACAACAGCGCAGGGAATAGAATAGTCAACGAGATTTGTTTTCACGACATGCGCAAAATTGGGATAAACACATATTGCGGCTACTGGAAAGCCATGTTGAACCAGGCGCTTCGTTTTTTCTGTTAAGGCAAAAACATCGAGGTTAGTGTCTTGTGCGTTCAGACTTGTTAAATCAATGAATTGAATTAAATCATTTCTTTTTGGAGATGTCATTTTTTAAGATTAAAAAAAAAGCCCATCCGAGGATAGGCTTTTTGGTTAAAAATATATGCTATTGCAAAATAAAGTTGATTGGAATACGACACCTTGCTCTTACTGCCTCGCCTCTAGCTTCAGCTGGTGTCCATTTTGGCATTTGTCGCACCACTCGTTTTGCTTCTTGGTCTATTTCTCTAGAAACGCCACGTAAAATTTTAATTTGTGTGATACTTCCATCTTTTTCAACGACAAATTCAATAAATACCTTCCCTTGATCTCCCATTTCCATGGCAATTTCAGGGTATTTAATGTTGTCAGCTAAAAATTGTTTCATTGCTGCAGCACCTCCTGGAAACTCTGCCTCCTTATCAGGATAGTCTACAATAGGCGCTTCTGGCTCAGGCTCAGGAATATCTTCTATAACGATTGGCGGTGTTTCAACCACAATTTGTTCATCAACATCTTGGCTTTCTTGCTCGGCCATTTCTTCAGTTGGGGGTGGTGGTATGTCTGGTGGAGGAAGCTCCTGCACCACTGGTTCATCCTCGGGTTGTTCAACCACAACTAGTTCCTCAGGAATATCTCCTTTATCCCTTCCATCTCTATCAATTCCAGATAATTCAGTTGCTGTTTTATAATCAAAAGAAAGCATTATGATACTACCAACAATAAAAAAACCGAGAAATACCAAGGGAAGCTTGATACGCTCATTATCTAATTCTGGATTTTTTTTCAATTCCATGTGCTAATTTTTATCAATTATCTACAAAAATGATACCAATATTTAAGTGTAACTTCCTTTGTAAATGAGTTCAAATATAACGATTCCAAAGATACAACCAAAAAAATTTGCTGTTAAATCCAAAAAATCAAAGTAACGATCTGCTACGAAAAAGTGTTGCGCTAGTTCCATGACCGCACTAAATAGAAACACTCCAAAAAAGGCAATGGAATGGGCTTTACGTTTGATTTTAGGATACAACATTTGTTTTTTAAGCCCTACCATCCATAAATGAGTCATAAAAAGATACATTATTAAATGTATAGCTTTATCAAAATGAGGTAGGATAGTTTGCTCTGAAAAATTACTTCCTGGTAGGAGGCTTAGCAATGTCACCACTAAAGTCCAAGCAAGGGCAGGGAGTATAAATGAGAACAATTTTTATCCAATTAAATCTTTGTAAGCCGCAGCATCTAATAAGTTTTCTAGCTGAGCGCTATCAGTGATTTTCACCTTAATCATCCAACCATCTCCATAAGGATCGCTATTTACCAATTCTGGACTTGCTTCCAACTCTTCATTAAAAGCAATAACTTCGCCACTTATAGGCATGAACAAATCAGAAACGGTTTTTACAGCTTCAACAGAACCGAACACCTCTTCTTGCTCTAAAGTTTCACCAGCAGTTTCTACCTCCACAAAAACGATGTCTCCTAATTCACTTTGTGCAAAATCCGTGATGCCTACTGTTACGATGTCTCCATCCACACTACACCATTCATGATCCTTGGTGTATAACAAATTACTTGGTATGTTCATTTTGTTTTTATTCAATTAGATTACAAACCTAAACAAATTTTATTTTTATCATTCGATTTAATTAGATAAAAGATGAAAAAAAATTGTGTTTAACTTTTTATAAGGATTATACTATATCATTTATAATGTTTCGAGTAGAACCGCTTGATGTCTACTTCGGAGTCTAATGTTTCACCGTGAAGTATTCTGCGTGATAATTGTCCTGAAAAATAGGGGGCTAACATGTACCCCTTAGTTCCCAAACCATTAAAAATAAAGAGACCACGGTGAATGGGATGTTCTCCTAAGAGTGGTCTTCTATCTGTAACTGTTGGTCGGATACCTGCTTGTTGATTAATAATAGTATAGGATGCTTTGCTGAATGAAGCCAATTGTTCTTGTAATTCAGTTTTGGCTGTTATTGTAGGTGATAAATTTGTGGTGTTCCATGCAAAAGTAGCTCCTATTTTAAAAGTGCCTGCTTCAGTAGGCAGAACGAAGCATTTTCTGTTTAATATTTCTGTTTTTTGAAAATCGTTGGATGTAACTTCAAGTATTTCTCCTTTCGTTTGTTGCAATGGTAGGTAACCAAAATAAGGATTGTCTTTTCCCTTGTATCCCTCACAAAAAGTAATAGACTTATATTTTATTCCATCGTAATTCAGATTTGATTCGTCTAGCTTGAGGCCATTGAAGTCTGCTTTTTGCATTTTGCCTTTTGTTTGAAAATAATGATGGTTACACCTAAGAAAGAGTTCAGAATCAATATACCCTGGTGTTAGAACAGTTCCTGCACCAAAATTTGCATCTAGCCATTCTGGCATTATTGGGGAGCTTGGAGAAATATAAGGAGCGTAGGAATCGTCGTTGAGACGTTCATTCCACAATTTGCGCTCATGTGCTGTTGAAAATATGCGCTTGATACTTCTGTTAAACAGAAAATTTTGTTTGACTTTCAATTCTAGGTGGCGATAGAACTTGATTAGTTCAGGAAATAATTCATCCGCTTTCCAAGTTTTGACCATGGTACGAAAAACCATAGGGTTAATCATTCCAGCAGCTATGCTCGTGCTATGGTTAACCCCACTATCTACGATTAGAAAGTCTTTTCCAGCATCTTCCATGCGGTGAGCAAGAGATATTCCAGCTAAACCACCGCCAATTATCAAGTGTTTTTCATCTAGAGTAAAAAGCTTGTTTTGATCTTTCATATAAACGCTTTTAATACATTATTGCCTTTTTGTAAAGCTATTTTATAAAACCTCATCTTAGTTATAATTGTTTACTTTAGCGCATTAACTTTTTGCTAAGGCAATTGTGATTACGCTAATTTTAGTTTCAGGATAATTTTTCAAAATTGCCATTGCAGCTGACTCTATTGTAGACCCAGTTGTAAGTACATCATCTACAATGGCTATGTGTTTTGGTATTTTATCGTCTTTTCGAGCAATCGAAAATATATCTTTTACATTTTGCCATCTCTCCTCTCGGGATTTTTTAGTTTGTGATTCATGGTGTTTTTTTCTTCTCAATATTTCAATAACGGGTTTGTTGGTTTGGTTTTTAAGACCATTAGCGATAAGTAAACTTTGATTATAACCTCGAATAAATTCCTTTTTATCGTGCAACGGTATAGGGATAAGCGCATCTATCGATTGAAAATCGTTGTTTTCAGCAAGTCTTTTGCCCACAAGTTCCCCCATGTAAACAGCAAGTTCCTTGGCGTTTTGGTACTTAATTTGATGCAAAATGTTTTGAATACTTTTGCCGCTTTCGTAATAAATTATGGAGAAAACATGACTGATACCTATTCTCCCCCAAAATATTTGTTCAGCACTTGTGGAGGTTTCGAACTTTTCGAAATGTGTAAAGTTTAATTCATCCCAGCAAATAGGACAAATAAAAGAAACTCCTTGAGGAAGTTCTTTGTCACATGAACTACAAGTTTCAGGAAAAAAGAAGTGCCTGATCCCCGAAACAATTTCCCTACTCATTCGGTGGATAGTGAGTTGTGCCGCAAATAAAAACATTTTCTACAATAGTTAACAATTTAATGTTTGTAAGAATACAAAATTTTGAATTAACAGCCGAAAGTTTTGCTTTAATTTTAAATCGTTTTTGGGATGCTTTTAAGGAAAGTGCGAAATCAATTTTTGAAGTAAAATTGTTGTTTGTGTAACATTTGTTTTTTGTTAATATCTTTTAAATAATTGTTAACAAGGCCGCTTACCCTTAACAGCAAAGGAAATAAAAATTTATCCACAATTCAGAAAAGGAATTGTGAATTTCTTTCTGAAAAACGAAAGGATTTTTTGACAAAATTTGTGCTGCTGAAAACGCAATGCAAGCACCTAAATGAAATGTGTCTTGTTACAAATGTTAAGAATTAATAATTTGTAAATCAGGCGATTATGTCGCTAAAAAATATATATAGTTATGAGTGATAAAGTAATTGAGCCCATCTTAGAAGAAAACAAAGACCGCTTTGTTTTATTTCCAATTAAGCACGACGATATTTGGTCCTTCTACAAGAAGGCAGAAGCAAGTTTTTGGACAGCAGAAGAGGTTGACTTAGCACAAGATATTTTGGATTGGGAGAATAAGTTAAATGACGATGAGCGTTATTTTATTAAACATGTTTTAGCCTTTTTTGCAGCTTCTGATGGCATCGTAAATGAAAATTTAGCGGAAAATTTTGTTGCCGAAGTACAATACACCGAAGCGAAGTTTTTCTATGGCTTTCAGATTGCTATGGAGAATATTCACTCTGAAACTTATTCGCTGTTAATTGATACCTACATCAAAGATGGTGCTGAGAAAGCTAATCTTTTCAATGCTATTGAAACAATGGACTGTGTCAAAAAGAAGGCCGATTGGGCATTGAGATGGATTGATGAGGGGAATTTTGCAGAAAGATTAGTTGCTTTTGCGGCAGTAGAAGGCATCTTTTTCTCCGGTTCTTTTTGCTCAATCTTCTGGTTAAAGAAAAGAGGCTTGATGCCTGGGTTAGCATTCTCTAATGAGTTGATTTCAAGAGACGAGGGCTTACATTGTGATTTCGCTTGTTTGCTGTATAATGAACATTTGGTAAATAAATTACCGAAGTCTCAAGTTCGAGAAATCATTTTAGATGCAGTAGAAATTGAAAAGGAATTTATTTTAGAAGCATTGCCAGTTAGATTAATTGGAATGAATTCTGAGTTAATGTCCCAGTACATTGAGTTTGTTTCTGATCGTCTTTTGTTAGAGTTAGGCTGTGAAAAAGAATTTAATGTGTCGAATCCTTTTGATTTCATGGATACTATTTCTATTCAAAGAAAAACGAATTTCTTTGAAAACAGAGTGGCAGAATATCAAAAATCTGGTATTACTGCCGATAAGGAAAAACAAGCATTTAGTACAGAAGAAGATTTTTAAAAATCAACCATAGATATCAACCATTAAAATTTTAGAGAAGCATGTATGTAATAAAAAGAGACGGAAGAAAAGAAGCAGTTAAGTTTGATAAAATAACTGCACGAATTGTAAAAATGTGCTATGGACTAGACCCTTTGGTTTCTCCTGAGGCTGTAGCAATGAAAGTAATTGAAGGGATTTATGATGGGGTAACCACAACAGTATTAGATAACTTGGCTGCTGAGGTTGCTGCATCAAAGACCATTGACCACCCCGATTATGCTTTGTTGGCATCAAGGATTTCGGTGTCTAATTTACACAAGAACACTAAAAAAACTTTTTCAGAGACAGTAGATGATTTGTATCATTATATTGACCCGAAGACTGGTGAAAATGCGTCGCTTATCGCTGAAGATGTTTATAAAATTATACAAGATAATAAGAACTTTTTAGACTCAAGTATTATCTATGATAGAGATTTTAGATACGATTACTTCGGTTTTAAAACATTAGAAAGATCTTATTTGTTGAAAGTTAACGGAGAAATTGTAGAAAGACCTCAGCACATGCTAATGCGTGTAGCAGTTGGTATTCATAAGGATGACATTCCTGCTGTTATTAAAACCTATAATTTGCTTTCAGAGGGGTGGTTTACCCACGCAACACCAACGCTATTCAATGCTGGAACGCCTAAACCACAAATGTCTTCTTGCTTCTTGTTGACGATGAAAGAAGATAGTATCCAAGGAATTTACCAAACATTGCAGCAGTGTGCGCAAATTTCACAATCTGCCGGAGGTATTGGATTAGCAATGCACAATATTCGCGCGAAAGGTTCATATATTAAAGGAACAAATGGTACTTCCAACGGTATTGTTCCAATGTTGCGTGTATTCAATGATACAGCAAGATATGTAGACCAAGGTGGCGGCAAAAGAAAAGGTTCTTTCGCCATGTATTTGGAGCCTTGGCATGCTGATATCTTTGATTTCCTTGAAATGAAGAAAAATCATGGTAAAGAGGAACAGCGTGCTAGGGATTTATTTTACGCACTTTGGATACCAGATTTATTCATGAAACGTGTAAAAGCGAATGAACATTGGACTTTAATGTGTCCAAATGAGTGCCCTGGATTATCCGATACACATAGTGAAGCATTTGAAGCACTTTATCTAAAATACGAAGCAGAAGGTAAAGGAAGAAAAACGATTAAAGCGCAAGAGCTGTGGTTCAAAATATTAGAATCACAAATTGAAACGGGCACACCTTACATGTTGTATAAGGATGCGGCAAATAGCAAGTCGAACCAACAAAATTTAGGTACAATTAAGTCTTCGAACTTGTGTACAGAAATCATCGAATACACAGCGCCAGATGAGGTTGCGGTGTGTAACTTAGCTTCTCTTGCTTTGCCTAAGTTTGTGACTGAAGAAGGTTTTGATCATGACAAATTGTTTGAAGTTACTTATCAAGCAACCATAAACCTTAACAGAATTATTGATAATAATTATTATCCTGTTGAAGAGGCAAGAAACTCTAATATGCGTCACAGACCTATAGGCTTGGGTGTGCAAGGTTTGGCAGATGCTTATATTTTGTTGAGACTTCCATTTGATTCTGATGGAGCTAAAGCATTGAACAAAGAAATTTTTGAAACGATTTACTTTGCAGCAATGACGGCTTCAAAAGATTTAGCAAAATTGGAAGGAGCTTACGAAACGTTTAAGGGTTCTCCTTTATCTGAAGGTAAATTCCAATTTGACTTGTGGAACGTTAAACCAACAAACCGATGGGAGTGGGATATTTTGAGAGAAGAAGTACAGCAGTATGGTGTAAGAAACTCTTTACTTGTTGCGCCTATGCCAACAGCATCTACTGCGCAGATTTTAGGAAATAATGAGTGTTTTGAACCATATACTTCTAACTTGTACACTAGAAAAGTGTTGTCAGGTGAGTTTATTGTGGTAAACAAACATTTGTTGCGTGATTTAGTAAAACTGAATCTTTGGGATGCAAAAATGCGACAAAAATTAATGGCTGCTAGTGGAAGTATTCAAAACATTGATGAAATTCCAGAAGATTTAAAGCTACTTTACAGAACAGCATGGGAGCTTTCACAAAAAGCAATTATCGAGCAAGCAGCTGATAGAGGAGCATATATCTGTCAATCACAATCCTTGAATATCTTCATGGAGAATGCTAATTTCGCTAAGCTGACTTCCATGCATTTCTTTGGATGGGAAAGAGGATTAAAAACAGGTATGTATTACTTGAGAACGAAAGCAGCTGTAGATGCGATTAAGTTCACAGTGGATAAAGAAGTAGCCAATCAGACGAGTGCAAAAACCATTCAAGAGCAAGTTGCATGTTCTTTAGATGATCCTGATAACTGCGAAATGTGCAGCGGTTGATACTAGGCTGAAATCAGAATTTAGAAATGGGGTTATATCTAGCGATATAACCTCTTTTCATTTTTATAGAAATCTTGATTTTTTTGGTAATTATCAGATAATTTTGACTAACTTAAATGGAAGAAACGTAAAGTAACCAATTATGACATCAAAAAAATGGCTCATCAAAGAAAAACCCAATGCCTTATCTATTGAACAACTTGCGAGCGCACTAAATGTAAATTATATTGTAGCAGAAATGTTAATTCATAGAGGTATTAATACTTATGAAGCAGCTAGAAAATTTTTCAGACCCGATGCCTCCGATTTACACGATCCGTTCTTGATGCAAGACATGCAAGCGGCAGTCAATAGACTAGATAAAGCCATAGCAAACCATGAAAAAGTACTCGTTTATGGAGATTATGACGTGGATGGTACAACTTCCGTAACCATGGTTTACGATTATTTGCTTCATAAAAACATGTCAGTTGCCTATTATATCCCAGACCGTTACCAAGAAGGTTATGGCGTAAGTGAAAAAGGCATACGCTACGCGAAAGAAAATAATTTTACGCTAATTATTACCTTAGATTGTGGTATTAAAGCAATGGAACAATGCGACTTAGCCAAAAGTTTAAACATCGATGTTATTGTTTGCGACCACCATCAGCCTAGTGAAGAGCTTCCTGATGCAATTGTGTTAAACCCTAAGCGAAAAGATTGTCAATATCCTTATAAAGAATTGTCAGGCTGTGGTGTCGGCTTTAAACTATTAGAAGCATTAACCATAAGTAAAAACTGGGATTTAGATTTGTTGCATAGCTACTTAGATCTTTTGGCCATAAGTATTGGTGCTGATATCGTTCCTATAACCGGTGAAAATAGAACATTATGTGCGTTAGGGCTACATCAATTAAATACCCAACCACGGGAAAGTATTCAAAAAATGTTGCAATTAGCAAATCGTCCCTTTCCTCTTACAATTACAGACGTTGTTTTTACCATAGCGCCCAGGATTAATGCAGCAGGTAGAATGGGGGATGCAAAAGAGGCTGTGAAACTGCTGCTATCAATTCAGAAAGAAGAAGTAGCTGAGTTGGCCAAACAAATTCACGAAGCCAATGAGCAGCGAAAAGGGATAGATGATGATATGACAAAAGAAGCATTGACCATGCTCAATTTAGAAGATACGAATAAAGTCACAACTGTAGTTTTTCACCCTAAATGGCATAAGGGGGTAATTGGTATTGTCGCCTCTCGATTGATAGAGCACATATACCGCCCAACAATCGTTTTTACTGCTTCTGAGGATGGACAATTGCTGACTGGTTCGGCTAGGTCTATAAAAGGAATTGATATCCATGAAGTTTTAGAAGCATGTCGTAGTTTAATAATACAATTTGGTGGACATTATTATGCGGCTGGGTTAACTATTCGTAAAGAAGATTTAGATAAATTCTGTATTTTATTTGATCAGGAAGTGAAAAATAGACTGCAAGAGGAAACACTCATTCCAGAACAGTTATTAGAACGCGAAATTGACTTTTCTGAAATATTCACTATATCGGATGCCAAAGGAGAGCTGCCTAAATTAAAACGAATTCTTGACCAATTTGAGCCGCATGGGCCGGGTAATAGAAAGCCCGTTTTTCTAACAACAAATGTGTACCTTACTTCTTTTCGAATATTAAAAGAAAAACATTTAAAACTAGTTTGCGAACAACCAGATTGTCATGTGCAAATAGATGCTATCGTGTTTAATCGACCAGACTTGATTCCCTTGGTTGAAAGTGGTCAACCTGTAAGTTTAGTTTATACTTTGGAGTCCAACGAGTGGAAAGGCAGGAAATCCCTGCAACTAAATATTAAGGACATGCGAGGAGTTTTAGAGGTAGTTGTTTAAAGCAAAGTTGTCTGTCACTTTTAGCGGTAAAGAAAAAATTATAAATTTTTATCTTGCGTATTGTCCGTTTAAAAAATTGTTGTTGATTCCTAAAAAATATAATGCTTAGCTTTGTAAAAAATTAAAGCATGGATTTTTGGATTAAAGCAGCTCAATTAATGTTGTCATTGGCAATTTTAATAACGTTGCACGAATTTGGTCACTACTTTGCAGCTCGCCTTTTTAAAATCAGGGTGGAGAAATTTTACCTCTTTTTTGACCCATGGTTTTCTTTATTTAAGAAAAAAATTGGTGACACAGAATGGGGTATTGGCTGGTTACCACTTGGGGGCTATGTTAAAATTGCTGGAATGGTGGATGAGTCCATGGATAAAGAACAAATGGCACAGCCACCCAAAGAAGATGAATTTCGGTCAAAGCCAGCCTGGCAGCGGTTAATTGTAATGATAGGTGGAGTAACAGTTAACGTTATTTTGGGTTTTTTTATTTATATTATTGTTGTAGCAGCTTGGGGAGAGACGATTATTTCAAATGACAGTTTAAAATATGGACTTGCAGTAAATAAAGAAATCAGATCCTTAAATATTGGATTGGATGACGGGGACAAAGTGCTAACTATTGAAGGTAAACCAGTTGAAAATGTTCGTTTATTGAATACCCAAGTCTTTTTAAGAGGATACAGGAATTTAGAGGTATTAAAAGAAGATGGTAGTATTCAACAAGTGCAATTACCTGCAGATTTCGATGATTGGATGTGGGAAAATGATGCTTTTATGGCATTTGGTGAGCGCTTTCGAACAGTCGTAGACTCTGTTTTTCCTGGTAATGATGCATACAGACAAGGATTGCAAAAAGGAGATAGTATCGTGGCAGTCAATGGAGTAGAAACGCCATTTTATCATTTGTTTCAAGAGCAATTAATTGGTTTAGAAGGAGATTCTGCACAAATATCCCTAGGATTTTATAGAGCAGGTGAAAGAATGGATTTAGCTATCTATGCTTACAATCAAAAAGGCAGATATGTAATTGGCTTTATGAACAAGATTCCTTCTTTTATTCAACCAGAAAAGATCAATTATACTTTTGTTGAGGCTATTGGAAGAGGAATTTCAAGAGCTGGATGGACCATGCATGATTACGCAGCGCAATTACCATTGTTGTTTACCTCAAAAGGTGCAACAAGCGTAGGAGGATTTGGTGCCATTGGTGGTTTATTTCCTTCAAAGTGGAATTGGGAGGTTTTTTGGCTCAATACGGCCTTTATTTCTTTAGTACTTGCCATTATGAACATCTTACCCATTCCTGCACTGGATGGTGGGCACATTGTGTTTTTACTTTACGAAATGATTACCGGTAGGGAGGCACCGCAAAAGGTATTGGAATATGCGCAAATTATTGGATTTGTACTTCTGATGGGTTTATTCCTTTATGCTAATGGTAACGATGTTTATCGGGCTTTCTTTAAATAGGTATTGTGATGAGTGTTTATTCTGTTAGTCGGTAAAGGTCCTATACTTTTTGTTTTACAATTTGATGGATTTGATGTCTGGATTAAGTCTAAAAATAGCGCTTCTCTTTTGTGGTTTGCAATTAAGTATTTATGCACAAAAGGATTTGGAAATGCGCTATGAGACATGGTGGGGATTAATGACATCTACTCAAGTTTCCAAAAGAGCTGCACTGTGGAATGATGCTCATTTTGTTAATGATTTATTTTTTATTTATCGAACTGGTTTTACTTGGCATAGTCCATCAGATTTATTTGTAACCACTGCAGGGTATGGTTATTTGGGACTGCGGGATCCTTTTTCAGAAAACAGATTGCGAAGATCCGAGCATCGTCCTTGGATGCAAACTGTTTATCGCTTGCCCTCTAATAATTCGTTTAGAAGTAGTTTCCGATTCAGATATGATGCTAGGTTTACACAAGACTTGGGCGAGACTTCACTGACAGATGATTATTCTTTTAATCATCGGTGGAGATTTAATTATGCTGCAAGGTATTTGTGGGGAGATTTAATTAGTAAGAATACTAATTTCAACACGGTTGTACTTAATGAATTTCTTTGGCGAACTGGCAGTGGTAATTTTGGTTTTGAACGTGAACACAGAACACACTTCCTTGCGCAAATAGGATGGAAAAACATCACCCTTTCTACTGGCTATGTTTTTAGATTCATCCCGCTTAACCCTCATGTATTCCGCATCAATCACGGCATGGTGTTTTGGCTTTCTATTCAACTTAACGCGCGATCAGGAGAAAGAGAACAAACATTTGAAGAGTTTCCCAGTGAGCATATTCACTAAGCCATTAATTATTCTTTAATTGACTCACCAAAAAATGTATTGCAGTGCGTCCTCTCGCCAAAGCGCTTCATCAAGTCTGTTGTCTAACAACTTTGTTCCAATTTTACAAGACAAACACCTTTTGTTTGCACAAAATGAATGGTATTGCTCTATTAAAGCTTGTGAATCGCTTGCATCTCTTACAGTAACTCCTATGTCCTTCCATTTTTTTGTAATAAAATTCTCTTCTGAAGGAATTTGAGTTAATGCATCTAATAAAATTGAAATATCCACGTTTTGGTCTGTGATTATTTGCAAGTAGCACCAATAAGGCAATAAACCATTAATGATTATTTCATTTTTTTGTCTATCAGATAACTGAGTGCGATGCGTTTTGGTTGGCTTACCCAATTGATAATGTGTTTCCCAGTACTGATCAACATTAATTATTAGTAATTCCTGAAACAGTTGTACATCAAGTTCATGAAAATAAGCCTCATGAAATGTTTGTTGCCATTTTTCAAGTAGTGCCCCTAACTGCGCCAATTTAAACTGCGGAAAACTCCAAGGACGGATACCTTTGGTTTTCCAAGTGGACTTATCCATTTCTAAAAGACGGTACTTCTGTTTGAGCAGCCGCCAAGTATGAATCAACGAAGCGGAGTAAGCATCTTTTCTTGGCAAGTCCTTTAGCCAACCCGCAACGCCAAACAATAGAGCATTTACTCTTATTCGGTCATGTGATTCTTTGAAAATAACTTCTAAAGGCAAAGAATTTGCCAATTCTTGGAATGCGAATTTGTTCGCTCTGCCTCCAAATGCTGTTAATAAGGCATAATACAACGCTTTTTGACGATTTTCTGTGTCATTATGCAACGCTGCATAAATTTCCATGCCTTTTCGGTTGATTCTTTGAAACAATGCAGTGTCTTTTTGTTGTTGTACACTGATGTGTTTTGGATCAATTTTTCTGGCACAAGGAATCTCACTTTGATTTTCAATTAGAGATTGGTATTGGTAGAGATGTTGTGCGTCAATGTAGTTTTGTAATTCCACAGTAGGGACAAAAGCTCCATTAATTTCCAGGGGTTGGTCATCTATTAGCACTACATGTAAAATAACATTTTTATACGCTTGGTCATGCTGGTGCTGATGCAAATACCAGTCGGAGGATTTTAAGTGAATTTCTACATTGCCTGTCCAAATCATACCGTCCATTTCAATTTGTGCATTGAAAAAATCCGGACCAGAATCTGGGTTGAGCCAGCCAGGGTTAATGACGTAAAAAGTTTTTCCGTTAGTTAAACGCAAGCGATTCAATGGCAGCCGCTTCAACTGCCATAAATGATGCAAATATGCCTCTTTCATGGTAGGTAATTTAAAAGTTTAGTTACCCTAAGTTAATGAAAAAGGTTTGATCATCAAAAGGAATTATAAAGAAAAGCAGGGCAAACGCTATTTTTACTTTGCTTTTACCTTCAAAATATCTTTAACAACCAACGCATTGGACTTTGCAGTTGCAATATCCTTGGCACAAATTGTAACGTGTCCCATTTTTCTATGTGGTTTAGTAGTGGCTTTACCATATAAGTGAACGTGTACATTCGGCATGGCCATAACGCGGTCAAAACCTTCTAAAAATGTTGGCCCCTCGTAATCAGGTTCTCCCAATAAATTGACCATCACTCCTGCCTGAACAATATCCGTTGCACCGAGCGGTCGGTTGGTTATTGCGCGCAAATGCTGCTCGAATTGCGAGGTAATATTACTTTCTATGGTGTGATGTCCGCTATTGTGTGGCCTTGGTGCTATCTCATTAACCAAAAGCGCCCCGTCTTTTGTCAAAAATAATTCTACAGCTAGTAAACCAACCATATCCAGTTTTTCAATGATTTCCTTGGCAATAGCTTGTGCTTTTTCCTCTATTACTGAACTGATGTCGGCTGGAGCATATAAAAATTCTACCAAATTCAACGATTTACTAAACTCACAGGCTACAGTCGGAAAAGTTTTTATTTCGCCATTTTCATTTCTTGCCACAATCACAGCAAGTTCTTTTTCAAAATCGACAAATTGCTCTAAAACAGAAGGCACATCAAAACCATCTTCAAAATCTTTGTTAGACAGCATTGCTTTTACCCCCTTGCCATCATAGCCTCCCTTTCGCATTTTTTGCACAAAAGGCAGAAAGGATTCGTTTTGCGCAAGTTCAGCTTGCGCTGATATTAAACGAAAAGGAGCAGTAGGAATATTATTTTTGGCATAAAATTCTTTTTGTAAACCCTTGTCTTGAATCATTTCTAAGATGGCTGGTTGCGGATAAACAGGTACGCCTTCGGATTCTAGCTGTTTAAGCGCAGCAACATTCACATGCTCAATTTCAACAGTTACCACATTTTTATCTTTCCCAAATGCATAAACGTCTTCGAAGTTTTGAATATCTCCGTGCGTAAATCCATGCGCTATTTTTGCGCAAGGTGCGTGAACATCACCATCCATGCAATAAATAGCTACATCATAACTGTTTGCCGCTTGAATTAACATTCTGCCCAACTGACCACCTCCTAAAACGCCTACCTTGTAGTCTTTACCGTACCATACATTATCCTTCATGTTGCAAAAATAATCTTTCTGCGAATAAATTAGACGATAAGATTCGAACACTTATCTATCATTACATTACAGAACCGCAGCATTAAAATCTTATAAGTGTAGTAACATCTCCCTTGAGAATTGAAGCAAAAGCCATTAATGTTAGTTATATTCGCAATTGGATTGAGAAAATCATGAGAGAAAATTGGAAGCATTCAATCGAAGTAGGACTCAGTTTTGGTTTAACTTCTGGGGTAATAACCACCTTGGGTTTGATGGTGGGAGTATATTCTGGTACGCACTCTACTTTGGCTGTAATCGCCAGTGTTTTAACGATAGCTATTGCTGATGCCATGTCGGATGCACTTGGGATTCACATCGCGGAAGAAAGTGAAAATGTGCATACCACGCAAGAAGTTTGGGTGGCCACTTTAACTACCTTTTTCGCTAAGTTTTTTGTTTCTGCTTCTTTTTTGATTGCATTATTTTCATTGGAACTTCAACTAGCTGTTTTGGTTAACATTGTATGGGGAACGGTGCTGATGATAGTACACAATTATTTTGTAGGGAAAAAGCAAAAAACCAGTACATGGGGAGTTATTGCGGAACATTTGTTTATTGCATTTTTAGTCGTTGTTATTACCTACTACCTCGGCGATTGGGTCAATGATCTCCTAGCTGGAGTGGATGATAAAATATAAAGCTGTGCAACGTTTATTTTTTTCCAACATCCTTTTGCTCATTATTCTTAATCTATTGGTTAAACCATTCTACCTTTTTGGTATTGACGTGCAAGTGCAAAATTTAGTTGGTCAGGAGGCTTATGGCTTGTATTTTTCACTTTTAAATTTTTCTTTTTTATTCAATATTTTTCAGGACCTTGGGATAACCAATTACAACACCAAGAACATTGCTGCTCACCCTCATTTAGTTAAAGGTTACCTTGGTCGAGTGCTAGGATTACGCATAACTTTAGGGGTACTTTACTTTGCTTTAACCATTGGGTTAGCCCTGATTTTAGGTTACGATAATATTTCCATGCATATCTTGTCGCTGTTGGTTTTGAATCAAATACTCGTTGGAATGATTCTTTATTTTAGAAGTAATTTTGCAGGATTGTTATGGTTCAAAACAGATGCTTTGTTTTCTGTTTTAGACAGAGTGCTTTTGATTGGCATTTGCTTAGTGTTGCTTTACAATGGCTCATTTCGTTCGGCTTTTGAGATAACATGGTTCGTTTATGCGCAAACAGCTGCTTATGGAACGGTAGCTCTATTAGGGCTTTTCCTCACTTTTCGTTATTTAAAAGTTCCTGTTTTAAGATTAAAACGAAATTATGCGGTTGCCATCATTAAGAAGAGCTGGCCCTTCGCTTTACTAGTGCTTCTGATGATGTTATATACGCGCATGGATGCGGTGATGCTAGAGCGGCTTCTGCCAAATGGAAAAGTCGAGGCTGGTATTTATGCTCAAGGTTTCAGAATTTTAGATGCTGTAAATATTTTTGGTTTACTTGCAGCTGGTTTATTACTGCCCATTTTCTCGAATTTATTGCAAAACAAGCAACCAATTAAACCATTATTGAACAGTGCTACGAAATTAGTGCTAGGAACTGCAATTGCCACCGGAATGATTGCGGTGTATTTTTCTAAAGAATTGATGTCTTGGATATATTATGCTGATTATACTGAAAGCGCTATCGTTTTTCCTTGGATTATTTTGTCCTTCATTCCGATTGCAGCTACTTATATTTTTGGCACCTTATTAACTGCGGCTGGCGAACTTAAAAGATTAAATCAACTGGCTGCTTTAGGTATATTGGTTAATTTTACGCTTAACTGGATTGTCATTCCCAAATATGGTGCTACAGGTGCTGCCGTGGTTACACTTATTACGCAATCCTTCGCTGGAATTGGTCAAATTGCTTTGGTCAACCATTACTTCAAATTTAAAATGAATTGGCGATTATTCTTACAATTAATTGGGTTTTCAATTAGTTTATTCGCAGCAGTTTATCTTTTAGATAGCTTTTATGTGAAATCTACCATATTGGAGGTTATCATTGCATTTGCCATTGCACTGTTTGGCATGTTTGTTTTTCGATTATTGAGTTTTCGAGCCCTCATTGAACAATTTCGAGCGGTTTCATTACAAAAAAACAAGCAACAAGAAAGAAATTAACTTTTTCATGGTCAAACAATTTCTACCTGCGGAAAAGAAAAAATTCCTTTAGATTTGCACTATGGTAAATCAAGACCAAATAAAAGGATTAAAAGAGCGCGTTAAGGCTTTACATGGCTACCTTAAAATTGAGGAGAAAAAGTCGCTCATTCACGAAGAGGAGATAAAAGCACAAGATCCAACATTTTGGGATGACCCCAAAAAAGCTGAGTTAGTGCTTAAAAATTCGCGTCAACTCAAATATTGGGTGGATAAATACACCAATATTTACAATCAATTGGAAGACCTTGAAGTCCTTTTGGAGTTTTTTCAAGATGGCAGCGGTACGGAAGAAGAAGTATCAACAGCTCACACCAAGTTATTAGAGGAATTGGAGGAGTTGGAACTCAAGAATATGTTATCTGGAGAAGAAGACCAATTACAGGCTGTGTTACAAATTACGGCCGGAGCAGGAGGGACAGAAAGCTGTGATTGGGCGGCTATGTTACTGCGAATGTACCGCATGTGGGGCGAAAAGAATGGTTATAAACTCAAAGAACTAAACTATCAAGAAGGAGATGTCGCTGGAATTAAAACTGTGACGATCGAATTCGAAGGTGATTTTGCTTTCGGCTATTTAAAAGGCGAAAATGGTGTGCATCGTTTGGTGCGCATTTCACCTTTTGATTCGAACGCAAAACGCCACACTTCCTTTGCCTCGGTATATGTTTATCCGCTGGTCGATGACTCCATAGAAATCAACATCAATCCTGCCGATATCTCTTTTGAAACTTTTCGTTCTGGTGGAAAAGGAGGACAGAATGTAAACAAGGTAGAAACTGCTGTTCGTTTGCGGCATACTCCCTCGGGAATTGTGATAGAAAACTCTGAATCAAGATCTCAGCTAGGAAATAAAGAAAAAGCAATGCAGCTTTTAAAATCTCAATTATATGAATTAGAGCTGCGCAAAAGAATGGAGAAAAGACAGGAAATAGAATCCGAAAAAAAGAAAATTGAATGGGGCTCTCAAATTAGAAACTACGTAATGCATCCGTATAAATTGGTTAAAGATGTAAGAACAGGTTTTGAAACGGGTAACGTGGATGCAGTAATGGACGGCGATCTAACACCTTTTCTCAAAGCCTACCTAATGGAATATGGCAATTAATATTTAACGTAATTTTGGTAACGTATTCTTTCCAATCTCGTAATAGCAACAATTTAAAAGGAATAAAATGACAGAAGTGCAACCGAATAACGACAACAATAGTAAAAACGGAATTTGGATATTAGTCTCGCTCCTTGCAATAATAGCAACTGCTATTTTAGCTTGGATGTATGCCAATGAATCTGCTGCATATAGTGAGTGTAAAGTGGCTAATGCGCAATTAATGTCAGAGCACGAAGAAATGAACAATGCACTTTCTGGCTACATTGATGAAACCACGCAAAACTTGAAGGTGGATTTTCAGCAAATGTTGAAGGCCTATGACCAAATGATTGCAAAGGATGAATCCATGACGGATAGTTTGACTTTGCAAAAGCAAAAAATTGAAGAGTTGATTCAAGAACTTTCGGATACACGAAGAAGAAGTTACCGAGAAATCAACAAATTGAAAGACGAAAACGCAACGCTGCGGGTGATAATGAAAGACTATTTGTATCGCATCTATTCTTTTAATACAATGAATATTAATCTTACTTCTCAATTAACGGAAACAACTACTAAGTTAACTCAGACGACCACGGAGCGTGACCAACTAAAAGAACAGCAGCAGCGTAGCCAAGAACTTTTGGCTCAAGGAGCTCGCTTAAGTGCTTTTAATTTCAACTCCGTTGCTTTACGCTACCGAATGAGTGGAACAACAACTGAAGTCAATAGGGCAAATAGAGTAGAGGTATTATCCTCAACTTTTACCATTGGCGAAAACTCCATTGCTAAGACGGGAAATAAAACCATTTACATGCAAATTACTGATCCTAATGGCAAGGTAATTACTGCTCGACCAAGTAATGTTTTAAATGTTGGTGGTGTGGAAATTATTTATACCGATGAAAGGGAAATTAACTATCAAGGTCAGCAAATTGATGTAAATATTGTGCATAACTTACAAGGCAGAGAAATTGATAAGGGCAACTATACAGTAAAGATTTTTGCAGATGGCGCATTAATTGGAAAGGATAGCTTCACCTTAAAATAATCAAGTTGTCTTCAGGACATACTCCTATAAGAATATTCCGTGTTTAATGTGAGTTTAGGTTATTTATTTGAAAAACAATTTAATTTTCTTTCACAAATGCTATTTGGTTGAGCGGCACCTATAATGTTCGTTGAGCGTAGTCGAAACCACCGTTACAAGCGATACAAAAAAGTAAAAATGACATTCTTGTTAGGCGCGAGATTGAAGGCACAGCATTAGATGCGTTTGCACTCATGGTTCTTACAACTCATTGGATTATTCGTTTAGCCAATCTTTTGCTGCTGTGATGATGTTGTCTTCTCCATTATTTAGCGCATTCGGATCCAATGCAACAAAAGTGTCGGGTAATACGCCAAACTCAATTTGATAATCTTCTAAATCTTTTGTTTGGGTGGAAGAAAAGCGATATGTCCAGCCATTGTGTAATTCTCCAAAAGCAGGAACACCGCCGCCGCCGCCCGTTTGGTCTCCAAACAATTGGATATTCGGCGCAACTTTACACATTTGTGCAAAAAAACTACCCGCACTGTAAGTCCTGCGATTGATTAGCACCGCAACTTTTCCAGTAAACCGACTGGATTCACTCGGGTTGATGCTTAATGGTATCCATGGAGAAAACGCATCTCTTTCAGGGCCGACCTTAATTCTTTCAAATGCATAGTTTTTGGAGGCATCGATGAACCTTGCAATGAGTCTGTGTGCATTACCTAAACTACCACCTCCATTGCTCCGAATGTCTAAGATTATTCCTTTGTGTTGCTCCATCAAGCGCATAACTTCATCCATATTTTCTAAGCTAATGGCTTGCGCAAAACTGCGATAATTGATGTATAAATGGTCATCTAGTGATTGAACCAATAAAGGTCCTACAATTCGAAAATCTGTCTTCAAATAAAACTGCTCAATGAGGTCATGGCTGTAATTGAGCGGGTAATTTTCATACCATTCCCAGTTTCTCGAACGATTAAAAGTAGTGAGTAAATTAACATGCCCATCTTGAAGCTCCCCCATTAAATCCCCTAAGATTTCAAATAGTTCAAATTGGTCTACCTCCTCATTGATTTTAGCATCATACACTACCCTAATGCTATCCCAATCGATGTTTTTTTCATCAAAAAAGCTGTATCGTTGATTTAAATCATTCCATAAAAAATCAAAAAGCTCAATGTTCGAAAGTTGCTCGTCATTTCGAAGCGCAATTTTCTCACAGCTGGTAATAGCAAAAACGACTGTGGCAAAAATAAAAGTCTTTAAAACTATTGCAATGTTGTTCATAATCGGAAATTCAGTTGAAGATGATAAAAACCAGCAGCATTAACTAAGCGATGCGCGGCCATTGTTGATGAAAAATCAAAGCGATACCCAAGTGCAATTTGATTCTCGTTACGCAACTGGTATGTGATCTGGGTTAAGGAACCTGCCCTGAATTCGTTGAATGGATTATAAATTGTTGTTGCTTTAAAAAAAGCTCGTGCAACATTCTCCTCATATAAAAATGGGTCAGGAATAGCAGAAATATAGGATGAAGGAATACCAAATCCAAGCAATTGCCAGTTGGCTTGTGATGTAACGGTCCATCGAGTTCGGGAGGGAATCGTATATGCATAACGCAGTGCTGGTCCAAAAGTAGTGTAAAAATAAACCCTTGGCGAGAAATTACCTGAAGCTTCGAAGAAATGAATATCTACTGTATTGTTATTTGACCATCCAAAATCAATAGGTCTCTTCTGCTCAGGATTTTGATAAAATGTATATGTGAGTATACTTCCTTTTATAAAATCCGCTTTTGCATTAAATTGATTTGAGGTACTGCCCTGACTGTAAAGCACATGGAATTCATTGCGTTTTCTTTCAGTATTGTGAACATAACCCGCACCAAAGCCAAAGTTCCATCCGTCATACTTTAGTGGTGAGTAACTTTCATCCCGTAACTGTTGAGAAACCGCTCCAATTGGTAGCAAAATATCATGGGTGGTTTGCTGACCAAGCAAAATTGAAGTCCATAGCAAACAACAATAACTAAGAATTAATCGCACAACTTTTTAATGTAAATGTAACAAGCTTCAGCAAAACAAAAAATGATTTTCATTATTTTTTAGAACTGGTAACTAATTTTTAAAATATCTAAATCCATACAATATACTAAATCATTGGCAGGTGTCCACCAAGCGAATATAAAAACACCCATAATCTGCTAAATTGACCGCTTATACAATTTATTAGCATCCTACTACAAATATTTCAACTTTGGTATTAAACTTGTAATTTTACAACTCAAACAGACAGAAATGAAGACAAAAATTTTAGTAATAGCTTTCCTAAGCTTTTTTACAACACTAATTGCACAACGAAATGAGGCCCACGTGATTTATGACATGAGCTTCTCCTCTGATGATGCGATGATAATTGGACAATTAGCTATGTTAAAAGGCTCTACAATGAATTGGATGTTCAAGGGTGATAAATCTAGGCAAGAAGTCAAAATGGGTGCATTAGCCACAACAACTACAATTAGCGATCAATCAGCGGGCAAAGGACTGATGTTGGTAGAAGGTATTCAGGGGAAAACGGCATCATGGATGGATTTGAAAACCCAAGACGATGAAGAGATAAATGTTACTTTAATTGATGAAACGAAGGAAATTAATGGTTTCACCGCCCATAAAGCGCTTGTGAAAGGCGCTGATGGAGAGGAGGCCGTGATTTGGTATTCTAAAGATTTTGCTGCTCCAGAAGTTAAAAGTAGATATACGGTAAAAGGTGTGCCTGGCTTGCCGTTGGCTTTTGAAATTAAAACGCCGCAAATGAACATGCATTTTGAAGTGAGAGAAATTCAACCTAAAATAAAAGGAAGTAAAAAATTGTTCCAATTAAAGGTGCCCAAGGGTTTTGTGGAAAAGCCAATTGAAGACTTAATGAAATAGTGAAAAAAATATACCATGAAAATTAAATTGATTTTTACAGCGGTTTTAATAGGTTTTACCCTTACTGCACAACAAACGAAAGGCCGCATTTCCTACGATATTGTTGCTTCTTCTGAAGACGCACAAACAGCTGCTTTTGCAAAACAAATGGAAGGAAACAGCACGTTAGAAATTTATTTTTCTGATGAAGGTATCCGAGATGAAATGTACTTGGGTGATTTTATGACCAATATCTCCATTCGTAGAAAAGATTCTGATACCGTTCTTACGCTCTTAGATGGCATGATGGGTAAAGTTGCCATGAAATCCACCTTGAATGACCTTCCTGAGGAACAAAAAGAAGCCATGACTAATAGAACAGTAGAATTAGTGCAAGGCACCAAAGAAATAATGGGCTACGAGTGTAAGAAGGCGATCATAACCACTTCCGATGATAACCAAACGGTAGTATGGTACACACCTGAAATTTTACCCGCTTTCCGTTCAGGTCAATACCTAATGGAAGAAATTCCTGGTATGCCTTTGTATATGGAAGGTAAATGGGGGAATATGAACTTTCAATTTGTTGCTTTTGAAAATAAGAAGAAGCTCAAAAAACCAGAACAGCTATTTGATAAGGCAATTCCAAGTGGATATACGCTGCGTTCAATGGAGGAAATGCAGCAAATGCGAAGAGGAGGTTAGGTTCTTGTTATAATTCTAAATATTACCGAATAGCGCCATATGATTCCAAATTGAAGAGCTATCTTTGCAACCTCAATAGTTAGCTTATGATTTCAGTCAATGGCCTTACGGTAGAATTTAGCGCTCGAACGCTTTTTAAAGACGTTAGTTTTGTGATCAACCCCAATGATAAAATTGCGTTGATGGGTAAAAACGGCGCTGGAAAATCCACCATGATGAAAATCATAGCGGGTTTACAAAAACCAAATCGCGGGAGTATTCAATGCGCCCCAGACACCAAAATCGCTTATTTACCGCAGCACCTACTCACAGAAGACAACTGCACGGTCTTTGATGAAACCGCCAAAGCTTTTGGTGAAGTTATTCAGATGAAAAATGAAATCGAGGCGCTCAATAAGCAGTTGGAAACGCGCACAGATTACGAGTCTGATGCTTACATGAATATCATTGAGCGTGTCGCTGATTTAGGTGAAAAATACTATGCCATTGAAGAAACTAATTTTGATTCGGAAGTAGAGAAAGCATTAATCGGTTTAGGTTTTAAACGCAATGATTTTACGCGAAAAACAAGTGAGTTCAGTGGTGGATGGCGTATGCGGATAGAGCTGGCCAAAATTCTACTTCAAAAACCGGATTTGGTGCTTTTAGATGAACCCACCAACCATATTGATATTGAGTCGGTCATTTGGCTAGAGGATTTTTTAAAGAATAAAGCGAAAGCCGTTATCGTTATTTCGCACGATAAAACGTTTATTGACAACATCACGAATCGTACCATTGAAGTAACAATGGGGCGCATATATGATTATAAAGCGAATTATTCGCATTATTTGGTTTTGCGAGAAGAACGTCGTGCTCAGCAGCAAAAAGCCTATCAAGAGCAGCAAAAAATGATTGCAGAAAATAAGCGTTTTATTGAGCAATTTAAAGGAACTTATTCAAAGACCAATCAGGTGAGTTCACGTCAGCGCATGTTAGAAAAATTAGAAATCATTGAAATAGATGAAATAGATAATTCGGCTATTTCACTGCGTTTTCCTCCTTCTCAACGATCTGGAGATTATCCTGTTACTGCGAGAGATTTGAGTAAGTCCTATGGTGAAAAAGTGGTATTTAAAAATGCTAGTCTCTCTATTGCACGCGGAGAAAAAGTTTGTTTTGTAGGAAGAAATGGTGAAGGCAAATCGACCATGATTAAAGCAATTATGGGGGAAATTGATTTTGATGGATATTGCGAGTTAGGTCACAATGCTAAAGTTGGTTATTTTGCGCAAAATCAAGCTGCTTTGTTGGATCCCGAATTGTCTGTTTTTGATACAGTTGATAATGTGGCACAGGGAGAGATTCGAAAGGAAATCAAGAATATCTTAGGAGCTTTTATGTTTTCGGGCGATGCTATCGATAAGAAAGTTGGTTTTTTATCTGGTGGTGAACGCACGCGATTAGCCATGGTTAGACTTTTATTACAGCCAGTTAATGTGTTGATTTTGGACGAACCAACGAATCACTTAGACCTTAAATCTAAAGAAGTGCTGAAGGAGGCCCTTATCAAATTCGACGGTACCTTAATCTTGGTTTCTCATGACCGTGCCTTTTTAGAGGGACTAGCAGACAAAGTTTTTGAATTTAAAGACCAGCGCGTCATAGAACACTTTGAAACGATTGATGAATTTTTGGAACGCAATCGCATTGAGCAAATTAAACAGTTGGATTTGTAGAATTCTGATTTATGCAGTAAGCATGATTGTTTTTAGAGATCATCGGTATTTTCTCAACAAACCAAAATCGAAAGGCGTCCAAAAGCATGCTTTTAGTCCACTCTGTTTAAAACCAGTGTTTACCCAGGTGTTACATGTTTTGAAAAGCGAATAACTGCCTTTTGCTTGGTAAAAATTATCCCATTTGGTATATCCCTTGCCTTCAAGCATGATTTTCAAACCATTTTTGTTTAACGCAAAGGTATTTGCGATGTAATAATTGAGCTGCTTCAAGGCTTCTTCCGAAACATTGACTGCTATCCACTTTGAATGTGCCGCTTGGTATCGAGTAACGTGCAGTAGTGTTGCGCTTTTTAAAAATACAGCGCTAAATGCGTTTTTGATTGTTAAATCTCCCCAAGTAGGGGTGTTGAGGTAAAAATTTTTGTCTCCCCAACCAAATGATAAGTATTGATCAGATGTTTCAATATATAAATCGGAAATTAGGGAGTTTTCTATATGAACAATAGGAAGGACTATCCCTAAATGAACGCCATTGGTTGTTAAATAAATGATGTTGTCACCCGTTTGTTGATTCCTATTAACAGTTGTGATGGATAAAATTAGCGCTATAATAAGGTATGAAAGCGGCAGAGCTAGAATTAACAGTGTCGATTTAGCTATTTTTTTAAGTAGCTTCATTTAGTTTTCTTCGAAGCGTATAATTGGATTATATTTCTTTTTTTCTATTCAATAGTTTAGCGACATATTTACCAATTATATCAAACTCTATATTTACTGTATCGCCTTCTTTCATGAACTTAAAAACCGTGTTATTGAAGGTGTAAGGAATTACATGCACACTGAAGCATTTTTCCTCAGAACTGACTATTGTTAAACTAGTACCATTTACTGTTATTGATCCTTTTTCTACAGTTATATCATCTGTGTCATAACTGAATATAAATTCCCATGATCCATCGAGATTTTTAATGTTCTTACATGTCGCCATTGTGTCCACATGCCCCTGAACAATATGTCCATCTAATCTGCCATTCATGGGCATACAGCGCTCTAAATTAACATGATCCCCAACTCGCCACGCTCCTAGGTTAGTTCGTTTTAATGTTTCATCAATTGCTGTTACAGTGTAAATGTCATTATTAATTGCTACTACCGTAAGACACACGCCATTGTGTGCGAGGCTTTGATCTATTTTTAGCTCTTCGGTGAAATCACAAGAAAGGGAGAAGTGGACATTCGCTCCTTCTTTTTCGATGCTTTCCACGCGTCCCATAGATTCAATAATACCAGTAAACATATATTAATTTTTAAAAATTAACAAACGAAGCCATAAAAGTTCAGTCATCGGTTAAACAATAATTATCAATTAACCTTACACCCTCACAAATTACAGCGCAGCATATATAGGCTTTCATGTTTTTTTTGTCAGTTTTATTCAAGTCTTTAAAGGTTTCAGGATTAATAATTGATACGTATTCTACTTCCAAACCATGTTCTTTGATTTTTTTAGTTACAGTATCAATAATTTTTGAAGCGGGTAGTGAATTAAACATTGTTTTAGCCATTAAGAAAGAGTCAAAAACAGCCGCTGCTTTCATTTTTCCACTATCTGATAGTTGCATATTTCTGCTGCTCATAGCAAGTCCATTAGGCTCTCTTTTTGTTGGAGCTACTAATACGAGGACATCAGGGTAAAATGATTTTTGTAACTGTTTGATAACAGCAACCTGCTGTAGGTCTTTTTCTCCAAAAACAGCAATGTTTGGCTGGATTATTTTGAAGAGTCGATGAACAATTTGAACCACACCATCAAAATGACCGGGTCTAAACTTTCCTTCTAAGACCTGATCTAAATCACCGAGATTTAAATGAATGTTTTCAATTTCATTTCCTAATATGTCATTTCTTTCTGGCAGGTAAACAACATCACAAGAATTTTGACGCAGAAGTGATAAATCTTGTTCGTGCTGGACAGGATATTTTGCTAAGTCTTCCTTGTTATTAAATTGAAGGGGGTTTACAAATATACTAACAACGGACACATCACACTTCGAATTGCAAAGATCTAACAAACTAATGTGTCCTTGGTGCAGCGCACCCATAGTTGGAACGAAACCTATTGAATATCCCTTTTCCTTCTCGCTAAGCAAGTGATTTTGGAGTTCGTGATGCGATCTAAATATTTGCAAATTTGTAGACTTTTAAAGAATCAAATCGGCAAATCTATCTTTTTACATTGAAAATCCCACTTTTTTTTTATATTTTTGTACTCAAATCAAATAATCATTCA
>JAFIEX010000284.1 GCA_020832365.1 Crocinitomicaceae bacterium | reverse complement strand
AACGGTTGGCGGACTGGCACTGGCGGCTACCACGTATGTATGTTTGCCGCTTGGGCTAGTTTGTTGTTATGAGCATTATTTATCAAAAAGCCATCTTAGTCCTATTGCAACCATTTGACCTTTTGCGGTATTACTTGCTCTCACTGTATTACTAAGGTTCAATGAAGATATATTGTAATTTATAACATGGTCGGTTAACTCACTACTTTTCCCGAATTGATAATGATATCTTACTGTGGTATAAAGATTTTTTGTTACTCGAATATCTTTGGAGGCTCCCAAGTAAAACCCTAAACTATATCTTGAAGTAATCTGATATTGCCATGAATAGCTCAATTCTTCAAGGTTGCCATTGTTATCTATATAGTTTACATAATTTGATAAAGACTGACCACTGCCTTTTTGATTATCAGTTATACCTAAAGAGAAACCACTGTGTAAATCGAAAAACCGCAAATTATTCTTTCCTATTAGCCTGTATCCACCTCCAAAGGAAAATGAAAGCGTTGAAAAACCACTTAAATGATCATAATAATTTAGAACCCATTCATTGGTTTCAAAATAGGTCCAATATTTTAAGTACTTAAATCCTGCTTCCAAAAATATATTTTTAGGCAAAGAAAACTGATAGTTAATATATAAACCATCTACAATATTAAAAAATGGCTTCCTTAGAGGTATTCCCCTTGTAATTTCACCATCCATTAACAATGAAGGATCTTTTATGATTAAGGGATATTGATTGTTGGCAGCAAGAAAGCTAATTATATGTGTGCCATTTGCGATTGATCTTCGTTCTTCCCTCTTTACGTTGCTTTCTTTTGGGTTATCATTAAAAGAATGAAAACTGGATTGACTCCAACTGACCATAGAAAACAAACATAAATTGACAATAGAGAATGTGTAATTAATATAATTCATTTTTATTGTATTCATCAGGTAATAATATTTTTAATCCAGCAGAGATAAAAGCACCTCCTCCTCGTACGTTAAATGTTGCATTTTCCGAAAAATTTAAGTTCTCAGAGAAAACATAAGTACCTGAAAGTAATGAGTTAAATCCAAAACGATGATTGTAGCGAAAAACAAGTCTTACTTCTTTTGACAACCTTAACTCATGTGAAACGCCAATATAAGAACCGATTAAGAACCTTGAATAATCATTTATTATCCGCTCTATTTGATAATCTAGTCCTGTTGGAGCTTCCTCAATAGTAAAAGTTGCTGGTGATTCAAGCATTGCATCAAGTTCAGAGTTTTTATTGTTTGAAAAACCTGAAAAAACTCCTGCATGAAAATTAAGAAAATGAAAATTATTTTTTCCAATCAATCTATACCCCATACCAACATGTAATAGATGTTTATTATGGTCTATTACGAATCTAGTGTATTCATCCCAAGAGTCCTCTTCTGTCATCTGTCTACCAAGATTTATACCAATTCTACCAAACTCATATCCTGTTTCAAAAAATAAATTATTTCCTAAACCATGCTCATAATTAATATTAGGAAAATAATGGTTGTTCATCATTACAAAACCCGATTTAATAAAATTATTAGGGTCCATAGTATGTGTAGAAGTGAAAGCTATACCAGCTGAAACACTAATAAATTTAGACTTCGGATGAACGTACCTTTTATCGACCTTTTGGGTTTCTTTTTCATTACTCTGTGATAAACAATCAAATGAATATAAAACAATTACAATAATTGGAATAATTTTTTTCATAAGTTTTTATAAATTAGATCAAATAAACTCCATAAAAATTAAAGTTTTCACGGAGTTTATTGGAATTATTAATTAATTACAAGTTATTGTTGCATTACTCGTGTTTGGTGTTGTTCCCCAACTTGATATAGAGCTAAATCTATAGTTAGATGGATAAAATCCATTTGTGCCAATTGGAAACGTTCTAGCAACTCCATATGCTAAAGTAGGAGACACCAAATGATTCCTTGATTTAACAATCGTATTGCCACTGCCAACAAGTCCCCCAATATTAGTGCCATTTTCTTCATAAGCAAAATCAAATTGGAATTGACCAGTAATTGTTCTTTGGGCATAAAACCACACACCCAACGTCCTATTATATGGTCTAATCAATCCATATACTTCTCCAGAGAAAATAAAAGCTGAATTTCCTTTAGCATAACATTCTATTGTGATCTTCGTTCTATTACTTCCCGAAGTAGCTCGTTGCTCACGATATTGTCCACATCCTGATTTCATTTGAAACTCATTCGAAAAACGATTTAACACATGAAAAGTCTTTTTATCTTGAACTTTTTCAACACTCTTAAATTCTAAACTATTGAGCGCATCAAAGTTCTTAACGTTAGTAATCACCAAACCATCATCAAATACTTTTAAACACATTGTGTCTATAATTATCATCCTATTCTTTCCTGCTAAGGCACTATATGGATTGTCTGAATATATTGCTCTATATTCCTTTTCACCTTGATTATTTTCAATGATTTCTAATATATCATGGTATCTCTTAACATGCTTATGAAGTGGTTCTAAGTCCAATAATTTACTCATATCTATCTCTTCATACACTTCATAAACATGAGTTAACAATGACTTGTTATTATTTTGTTTCTCATAAGCCCTTCTTTCTTCTTCGCTCATTTTTTCTATTTCCTGAAGCTTTTCGTGTAGATCTTCAAAAGAATCAAATTTAACAGTATTGTTTTGATTTCTGTTCAGAATGTTAGAATCTTCCTTCTTACATCCAAAACCAATTCCTACTAAGGCAAGGAATAACCCTCCATAAATCATTTTTCTCATCTTTTCTAAATTTTAGATGAACACGCTTTTGACAAATTCAAGGAGTGACAAAAACTTGCAATATCGCCGAGCCTTCTCCCGCTATGGGCATTGCTTCTCTCACTTTCTCCATCAGCTTCTTTTTGTCACTCGCCATAAGTTGGCTTTACGTTGCTGTGGGTTCGTGTGTTCACGTTGCTCATAAC
>JAFIEX010000283.1 GCA_020832365.1 Crocinitomicaceae bacterium | reverse complement strand
ACGATTTTTAAGTTTCGATTTATGAAGGAAGATGAGGCCCACTAAAAGCCCCAGTTATGTTGATCTATTTCCTTTAAACAAGCTTTTAATAGTTGAATAGCATTATCAATATCCTTTTTATTAGCCATTTCAATTACCTGGTGCAAATGTCTTGTTGGAATAGAGATTGCTCCAGCGATTGAACCTCCTTCCGTCATTCTTTGTATTCCTGCAGTATCGGTGCCTCCAGCAGTTAAAATTTCTGGCTGCCAAGGGATATTATTGCTATCTGCGGTTTTTTTCATAAATTCAACCATTCGGTAATCGCAAATTGCCGATGCGTCCATTATTTTTATAGCGGCTCCTTTACCAAGTGAAGTTATTTTTTCGTGTTCAGCAGCTCCGGGTAAATCATAGGCAATTGTAGTATCTAAACCAAATCCAAAATCAGGTTTTATTTTTAAGGCTGCTACGTTTGCACCCCTAATTCCGACTTCTTCTTGAACGGTAAAAACACCATAAATATCATAAGGTACTGTTTGGTCCTTCAAGTCCCTCAATGTTTCAATTAAGATAAAAACAGCAAGTCTATTATCTAGTGATTTAGAGTTCACACAATCCCCCATTTGTATGAAGCTGCGTTCTCTAGTAATCGGATCACCAATTTTAATTAAAGATATCACCTCCTCTTTAGTTCTGCCTGTATCAATAAAAAAATCTGTAATTTTTGGGGTTTTGTTTTTTTCTTCAGGTGTCATCACGTGAATTGGTTTCGCCGCCATAACACCGACTACATCTTCTTTACCATGAATAATAACACGCTGAGCGGTTAACGTTTTTGGATCAAAACCGCCTAATGTGTGAAAACGAATGAATCCCTTATCATCTATGTGAGTGACAATAAAGCCAATTTCATCCATGTGTGCACCTACCATAACACGCTTATTACTTTTACCTCTTTTAATTGCGTATATATTTCCTAGGTTATCAAGTTGCACCTCATCGACATAAGGAGTTACGGTTTCTAGAATTAGCGTTCTAATTTGTTTTTCGAATCCTGGTGCGCCAGGAGTTTGGCATATTTTTTCCAGTAGCTCTATTCGCATGACTTACTTTTTTTGAGGTTGCAATGGGTTGGCGTTTATTGCTTTGACAAATTCTCTTGTTCTGTATATATCCATAGCTAAATAAATTGCGCTTCTCATGGACTGCGCATCTGCTAAATTTTTCCCTGCAATATCAAAGGCAGTACCATGGTCGGGGGATGTTCTTACTATTGGCAAGCCAGCAGTAAAATTTACACCGTCATTAAAAGCAATGGATTTAAAACCAGTAAGCCCTTGGTCATGGTACATTGATAAAACGGCGTCAAACTGTTGGTAAAGTTGAGATCCGAAAAAACCATCGGCAGGATACGGTCCAAACGCAGTGCCACCATCGTGATTAAAAGCATGAATTGCTGGATTAATTATTTCTAATTCTTCATTACCTAGCGCTCCACTTTCACCTGCATGAGGATTCAAACCTAAAACTGCTATTTTTGGCCTGACGATAGCAAAGTCTTTTTTCAAACTATTATCTAGTTGTTGTAATTTTTGAATTATCTTGTCCTTAGATATGGAATTAGGGACATCCGCCAAAGGAATGTGACTTGTTACGAGCGCAACGCGTAATTGGCCGGCAACCATCATCATCAGCGCATCTTCCACCCCTGATAAGTCCGCTAGATACTCTGTATGCCCTGGAAACTGAAAACCAGCTTTTTGAATTGTTTCTTTTGAAATCGGTGCTGTAACTAAAACGTCTATTTTATTAGAGGCTAAATCTTTGGTGGCTGCTTCCAAGGATTGATAAGCATACTTTCCCCCAATCTCATCTACTTCTCCAAGCTTTATATTGACTACTTCATTCCAAACTGAAACAATATTTATTTTCCTAACTTGGGCCTCATTAGCGTCTTCGATGCGCTGATAGTTAAACAACTCATCGCCAATTGCCTTTTTATGATAAGCCATGGTTTTGGTTGACCCATAAATGATTGGTGTACACTCAATGAGCATTTGTGGATCTTGAAACGCCTTAATGATGACCTCTGGTCCGATTCCATTAATATCCCCAATACTTATTCCAACCCGAACGGGTGTTCTTTCTGATTTTAATGTTTCTTTATTAATCTTTTTTTCTTGTCGTTCCATGTATTATCCTTTTGTACGAATCTCATAAAGCTAAAAAACTAGCAATAAGGCTATTTTATTACGGTTGGTAAATTTAAGCATACCTAATAAATTATGCAATGCAAATATTGGTAGCTAGGTTAAAAAAGCAAAAATAAAAATGCAGGATGCACAAAAAAAGCTTAATCGGCGTATTCGTTGTTTTGCAATCTTTGCTTGATATCTTCCAAATTTTGCAGTTTTTTAGGTCTTCTAGTGTCAATGGATGTTTTGGTAAAATACCTGTGTTGGGTTAAGAAGCTAACTTGAATTTCATCCCACTGTCTATCACTGTTTATTTTTCCATGTTCTCTAAGTTCCCTGCGCAATTGATCAGCTATTGTATGAAAATCATCCCGGCCTAAATAATCAAGGTCTGCATCACACATAATTTCCTCTAGCTTGTTTTTCGGTTGATGTGGTATTTGAGTAACAAAAATAAGTTCCTTTATTCTCTCAATATGTGCTTTGGTATAGCCAAATTTAGGAAGAATTTCTTCCGCCATTTTTGCACCAACTTCTTCATTTTTTTCGTATTTTTGGATAAAGCCAGCATCATGGTAGGTTGCCGCGGTTTTAAGAAGAAACAAGTCTTCATCTGTTATACCTTCAGACAATGCAATTCTTTCTGCTTGTTTGGTAACATCTTTCGAATGTTCAAAACTGTGATAATGTAATTTCGGGCTTAATTCATTTTTAAGTTTATTCAAAATAAACTTTTCAGCCTTCAAATAGTTGATTTTACTGAAGAAATGTAGGTTCACTAATTGGTGAAAGGACTCATTTGGGAAAATTCCTTCAGCATTAA
>JAFIEX010000282.1 GCA_020832365.1 Crocinitomicaceae bacterium | reverse complement strand
CGGAAAAATCACCGATATAATTACTAGCCTTTGTTTTTTCATTGGCATAAATATAGCCTTGAACTGCATTCAATACATTGAATAAAAAATGAGGATTCATTTGGGAGCGCAGCGCAGTGATTTGAGATTGCGCCAAAGCAGTTTTTACCTGCTCCTTTCTTTTAATTCTTAAAAAACCAAGATTAATGGCAAATAAAATCAGCCCTAGCACTATTAGGAATGTAATAAAAATAAACCAATTTTGCATCCAGAAAGGCTTTTGGATTGTAAAAACAATTGAAGCTATTTCTGACACTTCACTTCCAACTCTCAACCGACTTTCAAAAGTATAATTACCCGGGGAAAAGTTGAGGTAATTCACATCATTGCTATTTGAGGACTGGCTTTTCCATTGAGCATTTAATTCTTTAATACGATACTCAAAAGAGTAATTTCCGAATGTTCCATAAAAAATTGCTCTCAACCTAAATCTCAAGTTGTTCTGAGCGTATGATAGTTCTGAGCCAGAGACAATCTCTTTATCCCCTGAAAAAAAATTAACTCTTGGCTTGGGTAACACGATACTTGAGGAAAGAACAGATTTATCTATTTCAATCACACCTGTTTTAGTCGCCATAAAAAGATTGTCATTCTCAAATGCTATATCTTTTATTTCTAAGTAGTTAAGACCTAATTTAGCTCCAACATTTTTCACTTCTTTATCCTGAATAAAATCTAAACTATTCTTTGTTAAAACCCAAACAAGGCCATTCTGATAAAACAAACGCCTGCAAAAATTATTAGACAATCCATTCTGAACAGTAATGTTCCGAATTAACTTATCCTTATTAATAATTAATACTCCCTGGTTTACAGTGCCAACATAAGTATTTCCAAATTCATCAGAAACAAAAGAAGTTGCTATAATCTTATTGCCTTCTGGCATGTAAATTTCCCTTTCCTCACCATCGGGGAAGAAAATCCTTAAGCCATCACTGTAGGCTATATAATAGCATTTATTAAAATGACAAAAATGTACAGAATTACTTCTCCTAAATCGAAAAGGATAAATCTTGCTTTGATCATCTGTAAAGTCGATTAATCTGCTCCGTTTCATCCCATGGGTCAGGTTTGGCTTTTTATTCATTCCAAAAGGGATAATCCCAGCATAACCTGAATTAGCATTAACGAGGTTTCCAATATCGTCCATCACCAAGTGTTTGCCGTAGTAAACATTATTGATATAACGATTCGAGTTTAAGTCGTATAAGCCTGATGAGCTGTAAAGAAAATTATCCTTCAGAAAAAAAGCCTCTATTTCCCTTTGTAAACCTGGGTTTATTTCTAGTTTGTTATTGTTTTTCTTGTTTAAAACAAAAATTTTACCTCTATTCGTTCCAGCAAATAACTCATTATCTCTAATGATAATCCTTGTAAATTGTTCATTACTATCTCCCGCAGAAAGGATGTTTTTTATTGCCATATTTGGAATGTAGAACAATCCTTTATCCAGACTACTTATCCATAATCCGCCTTCTAAGTCTTGCACGATATCTGTTACCCGCTCCCCTTTTAACAGCCAGTAGTGCCTCGTTAATGAGTAAAGCCCATCGCTGGTGCAAAGCCACAACTCATCTGCAGCAGTAGTAATGTTATAATATATAGTATTTCCCATTAAACCAGAAACAACCATTGGGACACCAAACAAATTTGCGATTTTTTGCTGCCCCCCTTTAATAATCATATAAGGAATTTGCTTGAATATTGTTAACACCTTTTGTCCAGGGAACGCTTTATATGCCTTTAAATCTTTCGTAATTAAATTATATTTATACACATCGTTCAAAGATGCTATAATAAGTGTATTACCGCTTTTCTCTAAACTGGTAAAAATGACATTATTATACCTTTCATTAGTTTTCATTAAACCAGACGAGCTTATTAAAACAGTAATTCCATACTCGTCAGAATACCTCACTAATTGTCCATCTGTAATGAAATAAATATCATTTTCATGTGTAACATAGTCCACCAAGTTTTTAGATTCCTTATTCAAAAAAGATGTGACTTCTTGGTGAACAAATAGCGTGTCGTCTCTTAGTTCAAACAACTCATTCGAGAAGTTTTTACACCAAATGCGATTGGCATCATCTGACTTGATACCATTAATTGATTTTGAAAGAATAGAAGTTGTGACTAATGTTTTGTAATGCACACCGTCAAAAGCAAACATACCATCATTAGCTCCGATGTAAAGTAAGCCCTCATGATTAACAAATAAACTGTACTGCCTATTCAGCTCAGATAATCCTTTGTTTGGAATATCAATTACATTAGGGATCTGTCCATAGCTAAACAAGGGAAATATCAAAAGGATTTTCCAAGCAAATATGATAGATGAAATGGCTGTATTAAAGCGCATGTAGCAAATTTAAAATATTTGTTTGATTTAATTCTTAATTTAATTAAAGAACGGTGAACTTAATTCAACAGCAACTTGCAAGGCTAACCAGTTAATAGGCTCAAGGCTTCTCTTGAATGACTCATGAAGAAACAAACAGATAGCCTATAAAATTTTATAGCTGAAAAACGACTTTTTCGCATTTTCAAAGACATAAAATCAAAAGCAACAAAACAACCCTATTTTTCAATAATGGAAATATAACAAACTTTAGGTGAAACAAGAATTCAAAAAGCTACACGCTGAAGCTTTCACTTAAGAATTCACTCTAAGCATCTCAAGAACTAAAAAACAAGGTGTAAACCTGTTTTTACTTTATAGAATCTAAGGCCTGCCCTAAGTCAAAAATAATATCCTCTGCATCTTCTACGCCTACAGAAAGCCTTATTAAAGTTGGTGTCACGCCTATTCTTTCCTTTTCATCGGCATTCAGCGCACAATGCGTCATAGTAGCAGGATGTTGCGCCAAGCTCTCTGTGCTTCCTAAACTTACAGCTAGCTTCACTAATTTTAGGTTATTTAAAAATTGGAAAGCCTCTTTTTCCCCACCTTTAACATCAAAAGAGATCATTGCGCCTGGGGA
>JAFIEX010000281.1 GCA_020832365.1 Crocinitomicaceae bacterium | reverse complement strand
GTTCGGAATATTTGGTTCTTTGGGTTATTCCGTGTTTACGATGCAGAATTATTGAGGTAGGGTCGTATGACCATACGACCCTACCTACAGTAAAAACTGTTCGTAATTTTTTCGTTGAATTATTGTACTTTGACTATCGGGATAGCCATTTAAAAATGTCTTACTGATTTGATGTGTGCGTTTATCATTCCACTTGAACTCGAATGCACTGAGTTGACCATTAATTTCCTCTAAATAATCTAACTCTTGTTTGTCTTTGGTACGCCAAAAATAACTGTTACCATAAAAGTTTAGGTATTGATTCCGTTTTTTGCGTTCGGAAACTAGGTAATTTTCCCACAGCGCACCGATGTCTTGACGACCTTCCAAAATCTGAAAAGATGAGATGAGTGCGTTTCTGATACCATTATCGTAAAAGTATATTTTTTTGGAAAGTTTTAATTCGTTCCTAAGATTTCTACTGAATGAATGTAACCTAAATAATACAAACGACTTTTCTAATAATTGAATATAGGACTCAACCGTTTTGCTGTCTAACCCTATCAAATTTCCAATTTCGTTGTAAGAAACTTCACTTCCCACTTGATAGGCTAGTGCCTGAAGTAGTTTTACAAGTTTTTCAGGCTTTTTGATATTCTCAAGCATCAATAAATCCCTGTACAGAAAGCTGTCGGAGAGTAATTTTAAAACCGCTACTTCATTACCTAAGTTATTCACAACTTCTGGATATGATCCAAATACCAATCGATGATTGAGTAATCTTTTTTCTATAATTTCCCCTTGATGATTGACAAGCTCTCCAAATGAAAAAGGATAAAGGTAAAACTCAAATTTTCTTCCCGTAAGGGGCTCATTCATTTTGTTTTGTAGCTCAAATGCCGATGAACCTGTAGCAATCACCTGAATATCTGGAAAAGTATCCACAATTAATTTTAGTGCAATCCCTATCTCATTAATTCGCTGAGCTTCGTCTATAATGACGATTTTTTTTTCTCCAAATAATGATTTCAATAGTGTTGATGTTGGATTGTTAAATCTCTCTCTAATGTCAAACTCATCAGCATTTAGCCATAAACTCTCTGCTTTGTGTTTTTGGAAAATGTTTTTTAACAGCGTTGTTTTCCCTGTTTGTCTAGCGCCTATTAGCGTAATTACTTTACCTTTGAAAAGTTTGTTTTTTATTTGATTTTCGATTGCCCTAGTTATCATGATAACAAAGTATTTATTTCAAAAATACAACTTTTTTGGAATTCATTCCGAACATATCGCAACTTTTTTGGAATTCATTCCGAACATATCGCAACTTTTTTGGAAAATGAAGAGTAAGAATGATGGTTAGTTGATTTTTAAGTGTGTCGCAATTCGTTTGGTGGAAATAGCTGAAACGCCTGCAATTTTGGCATAGTGTTTCCATTCTTGAATAACTTCTTGCACGTGTTTCCATATTTGATTAGTCCTTGATAATTGAAAATGATGTCCCAACTCTTTAAAATGATCCAACGAAATATTTTTGTTATTGGAAGCCACACTTGTTGTTTGAAAACCATATACATGCGGCGAAAAAGTCAAATCGTAAGCTGGGGCGAATTTCCAAGAACCATCTGCATGCATCAAAAAGGAAAAATTTTTAGAGTGATCGTCTTGGTTGGCAGAGAGCACATTAAACATGCCTATTCTCATAATGTTCTCCAACGATTTTTTGTGCTTTTCTAATTTTAGTGCAGCATCCATTATGTGGCCATAATCCAATGTACTATTTCTAAAATCATCATGCAGCAATCCAGCAAGAGAATGTAAATGAATTCGTTTGTTTCCGTCTCGGTCAAATCGTTTCGTTCCGAAGAACTGCTTTTGGTTTTCACCAAGAAACAATTTGGATTCCGTCATTTCTAGACCAGCATCTTTCGCCATTAAATAATATGCGTACTCAATTTGTGCTATGTCAGGTAAATCATTGGTTGAGGGGAATTTGATTATCCAAAAAGATTCGTTGATGTCCTCACAAGTGTTACCTGACTTTAATAAACCGTTTTTACTATTGTAAATCACTTGTATTTTCGGACGTGCGCCACCAGATGTGCCAGTTAGACTGTAAAATTCATCGGTAATCAAAGTGTTGTCCCCTTTCAGTATTTGTAGTGCCTTTTGGGCATAATCGCTTAAATTTAAAGAAAGCAGTTGGTTCTGCGCAATCGTTTCCTCTGGATAATAAGTTAATACTCCCGATCCATTTTTGCCTACAAAGGATAGTCGGTCAAGCGATGAACACCGTTCTGGTGATTTATTTAATGCAATTAAATGCCTATCGACAATTAATTTTCCCCAACCATCAGGTAGCGAGTCGCTAAAAACGCCAAAAAGTTGATCGAAAGGAATTTTTGGACACCTTTGAATGGAGTCATCTAATTTCAATTTGAATGGTGAAAGATTAATTTTTTTATTCAAAAAACGGGGTTGATACTTAAAATAAATTTCTCCATCCACTTGTCTTAAGGTACCAACTTCTTCCTGATGAGCTCCATCAAATAATATACTAACGTTTAATCGCTCCATGTTTATTCAAATGCTTTTCTAACTTTTTCACTAATCTCGTCTTCCTTTGGTTGGAACAGCTGGTCAAAATCCTCCAAGGAATCTAATATTTGAGCTATTTCTAATAAGTGGTGTAGAGAAATTTCTCCTTGTTGTTCAAACCGTTTGATACTACCTAATGAAACATTCGAACGCTCAGCAAGCTCCATTTGAGAATACCCTCTTTTTTTACGAAGTGCTTTCATTCGAGCAGTTAATTCCATTTTAATATCCGCTGGCTGTTTGGATAATGTAAATAATTTCACGACTAATATTTTAGCTAAAATACAGCTATATTTTAAAAATAGCTAATATATTGTCCGTTTTTTTGTTTTTGTTTGGCATACATCTTTAGGACCTATAGCTATAAGTACCAGCGCATATACGCCTACCCGCAAAACCATCCTTTGACTCATGTGTTAATAACAAAAAGTATTTGACACAATAACAAACATGATTTTAACAACAGC
>JAFIEX010000280.1 GCA_020832365.1 Crocinitomicaceae bacterium | reverse complement strand
GAGAAAAAGTTGCTGCTTTATCGTAACCAAATTAAATTATTGCAGGAGTTTTCAGTGTGAGGGTGAACCTATGTTTAATCTACTTGAATACGATTCTTGAGGTTAATCGTTTTAAAAAAAGAAGGTTTTAACTAAAACAAAATAATTTGATTGATAGCATTTGATTTAAATTTCTTAAATTTATTTTCTGGAAATATTTGGTCTCAAATAAATAAACCATAATAAACGAAGAATACATTAAATGAAGCTTAAAAAGAAAATATCACTTAAAGAAGTTTACGAAGAAAGCTCGAAAAAGAAGACGGTGATTGAAGCTTCAGAATACGGAAGTGCCGCATTAACGCACTATTTGTATAACCATAAAAACGGAGTTTCTAAGGTATACAAAAGCGAGGCAATTAATCATTTAAAAAATGTCTTAGAATACAAATTTCCTGATGAAACAATTTCATCCGTTGTGGCAGAGGAGGCATTACAATATATGCTTTTTGATTTCAAAAAAGACGTTCCTTTTCCAGAACCTGAAAAGCCGAAATTTAAATTTATAGATTTATTTGCAGGAATTGGAGGTTTTAGAATAGCTTTGCAAAGTCTAGACGGAAAGTGCGTGTTTACTAGTGAATGGGATGAACAAGCAAAAAAAACTTACAAGGCAAATTTTGGCGAAGTTCCGTTTGGAGATATAACAAAAGAAGAAACAAAAAAATTCATTCCTGATAACTTTGATGTTCTTTGTGCTGGATTTCCATGTCAAGCTTTCTCAATTGCAGGTAAGAGAGGTGGATTTGAAGATACAAGAGGAACACTGTTCTTTGAAGTTGCAGAAATCATTGAAAGAAAACAACCAAAAGCAATTTTCTTAGAAAATGTAAAAGGATTGATTAATCATGATAAAGGGAAAACACTTAGCGTCATTTTAAAAGTATTACGCGAAGACCTTGGTTATTTTGTACCTGAACCAAAGATTTTGAATGCAAAAGATTTTGGTGTCCCACAAAATCGAGAGAGAATTCTTATTGTTGGATTCAGAGCTGATTTAGGGATTGATAGTTTTGAATACCCATCACCAACTAATCAAAATATTTCTTTTGTAGATGTAAAAGAAGAAAACCCTGTTTCTGTAAAGTACTACCTATCAGATACTTATTTAAACACCCTAATTAATCACAAGAAAAGACATGAAAGTAAAGGTAATGGATTTGGTTATGAAATAATCCCAGACAATGGGTCAGCAAATGCGGTTGTTTGCGGCGGTATGGGAAGAGAAAGGAACTTGGTTTATGACGATAGATTGGAAGATTTTACACCTATCACTCATATAAAAGGAGAAGTAAATAGAAAAGGGATTAGAAAAATGACACCTAGAGAATGGGCAAGGCTTCAGGGTTTTCCAGATGATTTTATTATTCCTGTTGCAGACGCTTCTGCTTACAAACAATTTGGAAATTCAGTTGCTGTGCCAGTAATCAAAGCGACTGCTGAACAAATTATAAACACATTACAAATAGATTAACCTATGAATTTCGTCGACCTTAACAATAATAAACTTTATAGAGGTGCTTGTTCAATAATTGAACATTCGAAATGGGAATCATTTTCAACAAATACAAGAATTGATAAATTTCAAAAACTAAATCACCTAATTCATTTCAAGGTTGGCTTGCTGGAAGATGCTTATATGCTAATTCAAAAATTTATAAATGATTACCGAATAAATTCATCAAATTGGTTTGGTGACTTTGCTCTTGATAGCAAAATGAAGGTTGATGATCATGTGTCTTACAATGGTAAAGGTAGAGCATTGGATCAAGAAAATTGGCGAATTGTAAAAGAAATTGAGCTATGCTAAAAGGAAACAAAGGCGAGTGGAGCGAAATTTACGCACTTTTGAAAATCATAGCTGATAAAAAGCTATTTGCAGGAGACAGTAATTTAAATAGAGTTGAAAAGCTAATTTTTCCAATAATAAAAATTCTTCGTGACGAATCAAATGGGACATACGAATATACTTATGATAGTGATTTGGTTCTTATTAAAGGTACAAATGAAGAGTTTAGAATTCCAATTACAGCGTTTCAAGAAAGAGCTGTTTTTCTTTTATCAAAACTAAAGGAAACTGCTTCAAGCGCAACGTTTTCAATTCCAGAAATAGAGAATTTTATCAATTCATTTAATTGTGCCTCTATTAAAGCTAAGTCGTCAATAAAAAGCGATATAAAGATAGTTATTCATGACCAACGAACAGGGACAACACCTGAGTTAGGTTTTAGTATAAAGTCTCAGCTTGGTGGTGCATCAACACTATTGAATGCTGGTAAAACAACAAATTTTATTTACGAAATTGTAGGCACTACTTTATCAATTGATCAAATTGCAGAAATCAACCAAATTAATTCAAAAAGTAAAATAAAAGATAGAATTGAGAAAATTAAAAACTATTCAGGAACATTGAGTTTTATAAAAACTGAAACTTCAGTTTTCGGCAATAACTTAACTTTAATTGATAGCTTCCTGCCTAAGATTGTAGCAGAAATTTTGCACCTGTTTTTTTCTTCGACTTACTCAAAAACCATTGATTTAGTTGAGGCAATTTCAATAGCCAATCCACTTGGCTTTAATCTTGAAACAAATCATCCTTTTTACACTTACAAAATTAAACGCTTTCTAACAGATATTGCTCTTGGTATGATGCCTTCTAAAGTTTGGTCAGGAGTGCTAGATGCAACGGGTGGTTATTTAGTTGTAAAAGAAGACGGAGAGGTATTGTGCTACCATATTTATAACAGAAATGAGTTTGAAGATTATCTACTCAACAATACGAAGCTTGAAACAGCAAGTAGCACAAGACATGACTTTGGAACTGTTTACTGTGAAAATAATAGGCCCTACATGAAATTAAATCTCCAAATTAGGTTTTTAAAGTAAAAACATTTCATCCTAATTGTTCAAATATGACTTCAATATTTGACAAGTAGCATTTTTAGCATTTATACAATATGCATAACCCCTTTTCAGAAAACAAACAAAAAAAGCTGCTAGCACCTATATTTTCCATTATTTTTGCGTTTCAA
>JAFIEX010000279.1 GCA_020832365.1 Crocinitomicaceae bacterium | reverse complement strand
AGCTTGTTGCACTCCTTCACCAGAAACATCTCTTGTAATAGACGGATTATCACTTTTTCTGGCAATTTTGTCAATTTCATCAATAAATACGATTCCTTGTTGCGCAGCCTCAACATTGTAATCAGCAGCTTGTAGTAATCTTGATAGAATACTTTCAACATCTTCACCAACATAGCCTGCTTCTGTTAAAACTGTTGCGTCAGCAATACAGAAGGGAACATTCAACATTCTGGCAATGGTTTTTGCAAGTAAGGTTTTTCCCGTCCCAGTTCTTCCTACTAAAACAACATTAGATTTGTCTATCTCGATACCATCATCATCTACCTTTTGGTTTAGTCTTTTGTAATGATTGTAGACAGCTACTGAAAGTGTTTTTTTGGCAGCATCTTGCCCGATTACGTATTCATCCAATTTGTTTTTTATTTCAACTGGCTTAAGTAATTTCATCGGGCTTTTAGGAGCCTCTTTCGTATCGTTAAGTTCTTCTTTAATAATAGCTTGCGCCTGCGTAATACAGCCATCGCATATATGACCTGAAATACCAGCAATTAAAATTTTTACTTGACTTCTTGGTCGCCCACAAAAAGAGCATGATGTTTCTTTTTTACTCATAATAAGGTCAAAAAAAGGCCAATAAACTATTGACCTTTATAATTTTCTACTGCAAATTTAACTATTTTGGTTTCCTAACCAAAACTTCATCAACCATTCCGTATACTTTTGCTTCTTCTGAAGTCATCCAATAATCTCTATCGGAGTCATTTTCTATTTTCTCAAATGGCTGCTTAGCATGATGGGCAATGATTTCGTACAATTCTTTTTTCAATTTCAAAATTTCTCTCGCTGTAATTTCGATATCGGATGCCTGACCTTGTGCTCCACCAAGCGGCTGATGAATCATTACCCTCGAATGTCTTAAAGCGGTTCTTTTACCATCTGCTCCAGCACATAACAGCACAGCGCCCATTGATGCAGCTATTCCCGTACATATTGTAGCAACATCAGGATTGATATACTGCATGGTATCATAAATTCCCAATCCAGCGTAAACACTTCCGCCTGGTGAGTTGAGATATATCTGAATATCTTTTTTAGGATCTACTGACTCTAAGAAGAGCAACTGCGCATTAATAATATTTGCCACTTGGTCATTTATTCCTGTTCCTAAGAATATGATTCTATCCATCATTAACCTCGAGAATACATCCATTTGCGTCATGTTTAATTGACGCTCTTCAATGATGTATGGTGTTAAGGATGACTCTATGTAGCTGCCTAAGTGAGTTGAGCTAATGCCCATATGCTTGGTTGCATATTTTTGAAATTCTCTTCCGTCTATCATTTCGTTATTTTTTTGGATAAATATAGTAATTGATCTTTATTTAAAAGGACTTACCTGTAATAATTTGTGCATCTTTCTGACAAAGTTAGATTTACTGTTGCGCTAGTTTGTTGAATGGGTTAATCGTAATTGTGTTTGATGACTTTTCTAACTTGAAAATATCGTACAATGCCGATTAAGAGTAGTAAAGGCGCAATAATAACAAGAACAAATCCTAAAGTTTCCAGTTCTTCAAGTAATTCTACTTTGAGAATTGCAGCTCCAGAACTTATCATTACTACAAAGGAACGAAAGTAGGAGAGCAAGGTTCTTTCATTGGCTAACACAGTTCTGTCTATTGCTAGCTTGTCTCTCAAAATTAATGCTTCTTTATTTTTCATAAAAATTCAATCGCTAGGCAAAAATAATGGCAAAACATCCATTCTTTTGTAAGAAATGTTACCATCTTTTTTTCTTTAACAAATATTCGCTGTAACTTAATGATATTGAATAATAAAAAAACGGGTCCATCAGACCCGTATAAATTTACCTATAATGAAAATAGCTAAGGTTGGATAAAAACGGTTGCCGTATTTTCAACCTCTTCTTCAATTTTGATGATGCCCTGTCCTTTAAGGTTTCCTTTTGATACAGAGATGTTAAGAACCGCCACACCAGCTTGTCCAAGCTGGTAAACATCATTAAATAAAAATGTTGCCACACCTGATGAATTAGTAAATGCTGTATCACGAAGAACTACAGGCTGAATCGGATCAGTAGTTGATTGACCAAATAAGATTACTCTTGCATTAGGGACCAAAATATTGGCAGTATCTCTAACGGTAATTCTTGCAACAGTATCTTCTTTTTTCCTACAAGCACCAAAAGAAAGCGCTAAAGACATTAGCAACGTGGCAGCAATTGTATAAATTAAAAATCGTTTCATATTTCTTGTGTTCTATATCACCTTATACCATCTTGGATGATGTAAAGTTACAATTATTTGTTTAAAAATCAAAAACAACATTTTCAACTGCGATGATGTTCCTCCGCGCCCTAAGGGTTCCGAGCGTTACGACACCGTCTGTTGGTGTTTTTGCCATAATTCGAAAGTTAGCTGTTGGATTTTTCTCTGATGCTAACTGATCAAAAACCGGCTGTAAATCAAAAGTAGCGTATCCTGAAGCATTAGTTCTCTTTGTTTGATTAAAACTAGGTGAGTCAGATTGTGCAACCAAAATCACTTCGAAGTTTGTAAGCAACTGATTACTCAAGTTACGCACATAAACTTTAGCAATAGAGGGCTCTTTTTCAACACATCCGCCCAACAAAAGAGTAAACAACAAAACTAATAACGCTACTTTCTTCATAAACCAAAAGCTAATTTATTCATTGCAAAATTGCATTAAAAATTTCAAAACTATCCTCAAACACCTGAATATTTCGTATCGAATTTAATTTATTTTTCTGACAAATAACACAAATTAACTCTAAATTTGTACAAACATTATAAAATACTCATTCATCATATGTCTGCAATAAGCGAAAAAATTGATGCGATGCTCAAAGAAATTCAGGGGTTCACAATAGCCAATACTGAGGACTTAGAGCGATTTAGAATAGCATTTTTAGGTAGTAAGAATAGCATAAAAGATTTATTCAAGGAACTCAAGGAAGTATCCAATGATCAAAAAAAGGCAGTTGGTCAAAAAATAAATGAGCTAAAAAACGCAGCGCAAGAAAAATTTGAT
>JAFIEX010000278.1 GCA_020832365.1 Crocinitomicaceae bacterium | reverse complement strand
CATAAAACACTGTCCATTAACTGATTCGACGACAGGAGAATTTCGCTTGAACATCACCTATACGCAAGCAGGGGTTTCGTGCTTCGTAGGAAAGGAAAGTGCTATATTTGAAGTTCAGTTCTTCGTAGGAAGTTCAGTGGTAAAAATCCCTGCCTGCGCATAGGTGAGAACCGTTATAGGGCATTTTAGGGACACCGCAAAACAGATAAATTTAGTAAATTTGCAACATATTTGAGATTGGAAATGGCAGATAAAGAACCGAAAGATAAAAGTAGACAATATAAACCTTCAACAGTAAGACGCTTAGATACTCTTTCTGGTAATGAATGTGCACACCCCAATTGTAAAAAGAAACTAATAGCAGAAGATGGAATTTCAATAATTAGTAAAATTTGTCACATCGCAGCAGCAAGTAAAGAAGGCCCAAGGTTTGACGTGAATATGACGGATGATGAAAGAAGGGGTTTTGACAATTTAATTTTGCTTTGTGACGAACACCACGTGATGATTGACAACAAGGAGAATGAATCTGAATATCCAACTCCTCTTTTGAAAAAATGGAAAAACGACCACGAAAAACAGATTTTAGAATTAATTTCAAGTAAAAATTTGTTATCTAAACATCCCTTAGCTTTAAATAAAGTAATTAATGCTATTGGTTCAAAAATGGATTTGGTTCTTGATATAACTGAAACAGAAAATGCCCCTAATACAGAAACAAAAATTTTATTTAATAATGTAAAACGATATGAATCAGTAATTAGAGAGTTTGCTCCATATCAAGTAAAACTTAACAAGATTTACGAGATAATTGAAAAAGAAGGTTCTACCAAAAAAGAGTTGGTTTTACTTAATATTAAACGAATTTATTTGAGCATAAAATCAGAATATAATAATATCGAAGAAATAAGAAATAATGCGGATATTATTCTTGATAAAGTGATTGAAAAAATATTGGACAATATTGACAAGGCACCAAACAAGTTAGACGATTTTGACCAGGAAACAATTGATTTTAGTTTAATGATAGTAATCGTTGACGCTTTTATGCGTTGTAACATATTGGAAGAACCTCCTAAAGCGATATAAATTATGATAATTGATAAAAATACTAATCCAGAAAGAGATTTATATTATTTGGGCAGTATCCTAATTGATGTTCTTCAAAACAAGGAGAATAAAGAAGTTGATTATATGGATTTGTATGCATTAATTAATAATAAAAGAGAAATTACTATCAATTTGTATTCATTAACATTAGACTGGCTGTTTATTTTAGGATTGGTAGCTAAAGGTGAAAACGGTAAAATAAAAATATGTTTCTAAAGAAACTAAAAATAGAGAATAAGTTAGGTTTAGTCCGTGAAATTGAATTTCATAAAGGACTCAATTTGATAGTGGATGAAACGATTGTGAAGGATAAGAAAGCTACTGGTAACAATGTTGGAAAGACAACAGTGTTAAGACTTGTAGATTTTTGTCTAGGGTCAAGTGGTAAAAACATTTACCAAGATTCAGAATTCAAGGAGCAAGAAAACAGTACTATCAAAGATTTCTTAATTGAAACTGAAGTAATTGTTGTTTTAACTTTGGTTGATGACTTGGACTTCCCAACGGATTCAATTACCATAAAAAAGAATTTCTTGAAATATGGCAAAAAAATTCAAGAAATCAATGGAGAGTCAATCATCAATGAGAAGGAATTTGATTTAAAAATTAAGGAATTAATATTTAACACAACCGTTGAAAAGCCCACTTTTAAGCAAATTGTATCTAAAAACATTCGTGACGAAAAAAACAAGTTAGCGAATATTGTAAAAGTTTTAAATCCTTATACAAAGATTGAAGAGTATGAAGCTCTATTTCTTTTTTGGTTAGGAATTAATACTGATTCCCATAATCAGAAGGAACTGTTAGGTAAAGAGAAAACCCGAGAAGAAAGCTTTCAAAAAAGACTTAAAAAAGAAGGGGAATTATCATTAATTGAACAACAACTTGAACTAGTTAATTCTAAAATTGAGGAACTTCAACAAATAAAGGCAAACTTCAATTTTAATGAAAAGTTTGAAGCACAGTTAGAAGAATTAAATATTATTAAGTTAAATCTTTCAAAACTTTCTACTGAACTTAGTAGATTGAATATGAGACGAGAATTAATTCTTGAAAGCAAATTCGAATTAGAAAATGAAAGAACTAACATTGATGTCAATCAGATAGAATCATTGTATAGTAAAGCTTCAAAACTGATTCCAAATTTACAGGTTTCTTTTGAAGAAACTGTCAGATTTCACAACGACCTTTTGGATGAAAAAATTAAGTACATTGAAGATGAACTTCCTTCATTAACCGAAAAATTAAAAATAATATCGAAAGATGTTTCTTCATTAAGAAGACGTGAAAAAGAATTATCTGAGTTTGTAAGTGCATCTGAATATAGTGATGACTATGATAAGATTTTAATAGAATTGAATTCATTTTTTGAAAGAAAGGGTAATTTAGAGGAAAGAAAAAAATTCTGGATTACCTCTAATGAAAAGCTGAATCGTATTAATGAAGAGTTAGAATCGATTAATTCAGAGATTAATTCAAAGGATAGCATAATTCAAAAAAGAATTACTCTCTTCAATAAATATTTTACAAAAATATCAAGCCTGCTTTACGGTGAAGAGTATTTATTAAGTAGTCAAAAAAGTGAAAGGGGTTATGACCTGATAGTAACCAATATTGAAGGCAATCCAAGTACAGGAAAAAAGAAAGGTCAAATAGCTGCTTTTGATTTCGCCTATATTTTATTTGCTGAAGAAATTGAACTGAAATTTATTCACTTCATAATGCATGATCAGCTTGAAAATATGCACGACAATCAATTAAGCACAATATTAATTGATTTGGCTAATTCGATAAATTGCCAATTTGTTCTTCCTATCGTAAGCGACAAAATTCCGGCAGACATTGACATTGAAGAGTATATAATTTTAAGACTATCAGAGAATAATAAATTGTTTAAAAAATAAAAACGCCCTATAACAGCACCTCCTATGTAAAGCATCCTAAAGTTATCAACAACTTTTAAGCTTTTT
>JAFIEX010000277.1 GCA_020832365.1 Crocinitomicaceae bacterium | reverse complement strand
ATATTGTATTGATGGATATTATGCTAAAAGGGGCAATGAATGGAATTGAAACTGCTGCTGTTATTAAATCTAATTTTAAATTACCTGTAATTTTTCTTACAGCTTATGCAGATGATGCAACATTAGAAAAAGCCAAAGTTACTGAGCCATACGGTTATATTATAAAACCATTTAAAGAAATTGATTTACATACAGCAATTGAAATGGCTATTTATAAGAGGTTAAAAGAAAAAGATGCAGAAAAAGAAATGGAAATACTTTACAGTTTAGTTGAAAACAAACATCAAAGTGACCATATATTTGTGAAGTCAAAATCGCAGTTAATTAAAATAAAGTTATCTGATATTTATTATGTAGAAGCTTTAAAAGACTATGTAAATATTCATCTTAAAGAAAAACGTTATACCATATATTCCACTATGAAAGATATGGTATTAAAATTAGGAGAGACTGATTTTATAAGAGTACATAGGTCCTATATCATTAGACTGGATAAAGTTGCTGCAATTGACCATTCCACAATTATTTTGGAAGAGCAACACATGCAAATACCAATTGGCGGTTCTTATAAAGAGGAATTATTGAATAGAATTCGTTTGTTTTAATCCATGGAAACTGTTCATCCTTACAACTTATTATTCAAACAACTACATTATCCAAAAGATTTTTTATCGATTGATTTATCTGTTGAAAACTCAGAATTAACGATTGATAAGTTGACTGATCCAATAAAGATGGAAAATTGGATAAATCAGAACATTAAGAAACAAAATAAGTTAGTGGCTTATGGTGGATACTTAGAAAAGAGAAAGTTATATGATCATAATACTATTTTTTCGGAGCTAATTAATGAAAATAATCAACGGAATATTCATTTAGGAATTGATTTTTGGACTGCTGAAAATACACCTGTTTTTGCTCCTTTTGATGGGACAATACACAGTTTTAATAATAATAGTGCTCCAGGTGATTACGGTCCAACAATTATACTCTATCACGAAACACTCAATACAATATTTTACACGCTTTACGGTCATTTAACCTTATCTTCTTTAGAAAATTTAAAAGTTGGTGATAAGATATATAAAGGAGAAAAAATTGGTCGTCTGGGTAAAAGTACTGTTAATGGTGGTTATGCACCTCATCTTCATTTTCAAATTATTAAAGATATTCAAAATTATCGTGGTGATTACCCAGGAGTTTGTTCTGAAGTTATGCTTAATGAGTATAAGAATAATTGCCCGAACCCAACTTTGTTTTTAAAAGATATTTAAGGTAGTTCCTTTAAAGCTTGTGCTATTTTAGAGCGCATATGATGCACATAATTGTCATATAATAAACCAGTTCCCGGTCCATTAAAACCACTGTGTATTTCAATAATTTCACCTTTTCCATTAATGAGTAAGGTAGTAGGAAAAGCATGAATACCATTGAGCATAGGAAAATGTGATGATGCTAATGCTTTGGATGCTTCTCCTCCCAATAAGATGGTATAGGGTATATCAAATTTCTTTTGATATCGTTTTAATCTTTCTAGTTGTAATACAGTATCTCTTGGATATTCATAACCAATGCTAATAATTTCAAAACCTTGTTCATGAAAATCCTTATAAAGTTGTTTTAAAAAATGTGTTTCGTCGATGCAATTTGGGCACCATGAACCAAAAAGTTGTATAAGTAAGACTTTGTTTTGCCAATTTTCAGATGGATAGGAAATTTCTTTACCAAAAATTTCTCTTTTTTTAAATTCAAGTGGTTTATCATTAATCAATTTTGTTATTGATTTTGGGCTGGGTAATTCAAATGATTTATCCTTTATTGCTATTACTTTTTGGTGATATCCTGCTCCAAAATAATAGTCACCTATTAATTTTTCTTCTTGAATACGTAGCTTAAAAGCACCTATTGATATGCCGTTAAAGAAATTTAAATGTATTGTTGCTGCCGTATCTACGCTACCGAAAATATAACCAAAATCACCTGTTTCTGTTAAAATAGAACCATTTATTTTTCCTTTGGAAGCGTGTAATAGTCCTAAAGCTAATCTTTCAACTGGGTTACCAAACTGAATTTTCCACTTGTGCGAAATAAATTGATCTAAAAATGTGAAGTTTTTTGTTTCTTTAATATTATGGTTTTGTTGTGCTTCAAACTTTATTCTATTAATATTGGTTGATTTATCTGGATGAATCCAATATCCATTCATTCTTCTACTGGCTTTATCATAATGCACCACTAATAATGTGACGTACGTATTAAATTGATAAGTAATGCTATCGTTAACTTCAAACTTTTCTAGTAATATGCGCTGCTCTCCTTGCTTGAAAAGTAAATTACTGTCTGCTTCATTAAATAACAAGGGAAAAGGTACTACTATACTATCATTGAGATAAAAATTGGCTGTCCAATTTTGATAATCTTCTTGGGCATTCAAGTGTTCTTTATAAAACAAAATGAACAACAAAAGCAAAATTTTAGATCTACTCAATGTAATAAATTTTAATTATTTGTAAAAATATTGGTTTTTTTATAAATGATTATTTTTCAGGATATTTTATTCTGATACCGCTAAATGTATTTTATTCATTATTTCATTTAGAGAACATGGATGAATAGCATAGAATGATTTGTTTAAAGAAATAAAATTACTTTTATTATTCGTTGTGCAACTTTTAATCGTTGAATGGTGTCTAATCATAGAAAGAATATGGATGAAAATGCGTTGTTAGCAGCCTGTTTAGTAGGGGATCCAAATGCGCAACGTATCTTTTTTGATCAATTTTCTAGTACAATGATGGGAATTGCTTTAAGATACATGAAAGATGAGCAGCTTGCAAATGATGTTTTGCAAGAAACTTTCATTAAAGCTTTTGAAAATATTCATAAATTTAAAAACGTGGGTTCTTTGGAGGGTTGGCTAAAAAAAATTACGGTTAATACAGCTTTGGATCATTTACGGAAAGAAAAAAAATTTCAATTTACCTCAGAAATAATCGATAGCTCCAATGAATTAAGTTATGGAGAAAATGCTGTGACTAAATTACAAGCTGATGATTTAATGAGAATTATTCAAAGTTTACCAGATGGATATAGAACTGTTTTCAATT
>JAFIEX010000276.1 GCA_020832365.1 Crocinitomicaceae bacterium | reverse complement strand
CCTCCGCCATTGGCAGCAGCGCCCCTTCCAAATGAAATATTAGGTGGAATTATTGATATCCCCTCTCCCTTTGGAGCAGCATGGTTATATGTTCCGATTGCATAAAAGTAGTCTGGTGAACTTGGAGGGCAACCCCAATTATTGTTTGATAGTAAATCACCTCCACGAAAACCTTTTCCTTTTACGTCAATATCAGCATTTACAGATAATTTTCCGGTAGTTCTTAAAGCAAGAACACCACCTTTAACACCATCCCATGGCTGACATGATAATTGACCATCAATACTTGCATTATTAAATTGTGGAAAGGTTACTAATTGTACGAACCCTGAAACAGAATATTGCCTAACAAGTGGGCTTGTTAACGTTAATATATTCCCGTTAACACTTTGTATCGTAGAAAATTCATAGTTTCCAGAATTTGCATAATCGGTAATCGATCCAAATGATGAAGTATTGCTTTGGTCTATATCAGCTCCTCGCATTTGAATAATTAATACATTTTCACAAGTATTAAGACCAGAGGCGTCATCAACTTCAATCTCTATTGGTGAATTAATATTTATAATTTGATAATAGTTATTAATAACACCAGAAAGAGATTGACACAATAAACTGATGCTAGTCGCTAGTAAAATTGAAAAGGTTAAAATAATTCTTAAAGCCATTTTTCTAACTTTTAGTTAATTCCACTTAAAAATTCAACTTTAAAAATGATTAAATAATGGTTACTTTTTCAAATGAGAAGGGGTAATTCTCTCAATTAAAAAGGTTAAAAACATCTTATTTTGTCTTCGGTTTAAAGTTGTAAAATAAAATTCATTAAATATTAATGAAGAACAAATATAAATAATGTCACAAAATTCGCAAGTAAATTTCAATAAATTTGTCACAACTATTCGAAACTTGAAAAAAAACAGTCTCCATATCTTTGAAAATAAGGACAAATTTTAGAGGATATGGGGCTGTTTCATGCAAACAAAAATAACAACAAGCCAGTTATTCAACAACACAGCCCTGACAAATGAAGCCATAAATACAAGGCATACGACAAGTTGGTTGCATTATTATTCAGACAGCTATGTCTATGCAGTATTTAAGAGGATCAAACCAAAAGCACAAAGAGTAGGACTAAAGCAAATATTTATTGATGATATAATACAACCAACTTTGTTCTAAAAACTCAAATTTATATCCCATATAATAACTAATACCGAGACTTTACAACTACTTTTAAAAAGTTTCGGATTAATTTGTAAAGTTGTAAAAAACTCTGATACAAATAAGTACTTCCACCTGTTGCAAGAACATTAAATTTCACATTGTTTATTAGAAAAAGTAGAAACATGGAAATTACTAATTTTGTAACATGCAAAAAAAACCATTAGTACGTCATCCGAAATTACAAAAACTTAGTCGTGAACACCACCAAATATTAGTTTTTGCTCTACGTTTAAAAAAGGGTTTAGCTAATAATGTTGACCTCAAACGATTAGCTAATTACACAAAATACATACTCGATGGCTTAATTATCCCTCACATGGAAGAAGAGGAAAACATTTTACTAAATCTACTTCCGAACACTGATAAAAAAAAGCAAATCCTAGATGATCACAACGGGTTCAGAGCGTTTAGTAAAACTGAAAATTTTTCTACCGACTCACTCACAAAATTGTTCGAAAAATTAGAGCAGCACATTCGATTTGAAGAACGAATTTATTTTGAATCCATACAGGTAAAACACTTTGAAATCATCAATCAAATAAAATGGTCAGACTACGAAAATTTGAGTTGTATGACTTGGAATGACCCCTTCTGGAAATAATCTAATTAACGCAGAACATTCACATGTCCATGCCTTAGTATTCTTCTATCCGTTTCTAATTCTCTAAATTCAATCTTCCAAATATAGACGCCATCTTTGACAACATTTCCACCATAAGTACCATTCCATCCCACAGCTGCATTAAAGGATTCAAAAATAATCTCACCCCATCGGTTGAATATGGTCATGTGGAAATTGTACGGATCAAATCCTGAAGTAAATACAGGTTGAAACACTTCATTCACACCGTTATTATCTGGCGTAAATGTATTTGGTACATAAAATATTACAGCTTCTCTGATGCGTATAGCTTTTACCGTAGTGTCTCTACATCCATTTTCACTGATTGCAATTAACTGAACATTGTATGTGCCAGGATTATTTGGGTCGTAAGTATAACTTGGGTGTTCCTCCGTTGAAGACCCCATCATATCTCCAAAGTCCCAGATATAATCTGTTGCCCCCATACTTTCATTCACAAAGTTGGCAGTAGGGTCTATGGTCGATATCTCTATTGGATCTACTATGAAATCCGCTATAGGGTCGTTATCTATACAAACAAAATTAGATGCTGTATGACTGGAGATACAACCATCTAATGTGGTTAAAGTTAAGGTTACATCATGACAACCACTGTTATTGAAATTCAAAACAAAATCTGAACAACTATTCACCGTAGTTCCTCCTATCTGCCACTCACACATAACTGGATTACCAGCAGATTGATTGAAAAACGTTATCTCCGTTGGTACACATCCTACATTGTTATCCACATCAAAAGCTACAGGGATTGTTGGATTAACCTGAATAAATAAAGTGTCTGTATTCTGACAACCTGTACTTTGATCTGTTCCTACAACAACAAATGGACCAGAACCTTGCGGAACAAATGGCATACCATTCACAATCGTTGGGCCCCAGAAATAAGTATCGGCCCCTGAACCATTTAATGTTACTTCATCTCCAAAACATATGACCTGATCTGCTCCAGCGCTAACATTTGGTAAGGCATGTACCGTAACGTTCACTTCATCGGTGCTCACACAATTATTCAGAATCGCTGTAACCGTGTAAGTAAATGTACCTAGTGAAGGAGTAAAAGGAACACCATTTATGACCCCTTGGTCCCAGCTAATATTGGCACCATCTGGATTTATCGCTGTTAGCGTTACTTGGTCACCTATACAAACAGATTGCGGCGCTCCAGCATCTACTGTTGGCGGGCTAGGATCTATCAACGTAACTGTTACAGCCTCTGTTGTTGTGCAACCATTTTGTGTAAC
>JAFIEX010000012.1 GCA_020832365.1 Crocinitomicaceae bacterium | reverse complement strand
TAGAGAAAATCAACAAAAAAAAGAGGGTGTCTCGACTTTTCGGACACCCTCTTTTATTTCTAAATGAGCCTTGTTTTTATAATAAAGACATCACAATTTATGAATCAAACTTCTCGCTTTCCAACCAGCCAAAACGAAGCCTAGAACAATGGTAAAGTTTGGGAGATAAAATATCCACCACTGTTGCTCAAGATAATACAAAGAGCCATATTCTTTCATATCTTGAATAATCCAATAAACCTGAACTACCCATCCTAAAAGAAACGCAATGAGCATACTAAAAACAAGCGAAATAGCGGTCTTTTTCTTATCTACTATGCTTAAGTTATTAGAACGCTCGATGCCTTTCATGACGCCAATAGCAACGAACAATAATAAAATGTAAACCATCCATAAAAAAGGGGTGTCCGAAAAATAGAATTGATACTTTAGAGCATAAGAAACAAAGCCTTCTGTCAAAGTTGTAGCATAAAGCAATGTAAGCGCTAGTGATATCATTAATACCAAAGCTTCACGGAACTCTTTTTTCAATAAAAAAGCATACATCAATTAGGTTTTTCGTTTTTTCTTCTTCGCTGCTGGGAATAGTACATTATTCAAAATCAGCCTATAACCAGGTGAGTTTGGATGCAAACTAAGGTCAGTTGGTGGGTCACCAACACGATGCTGATAATCCTCAGGATCATGTCCGCCGTAAAAAGTAAAAGTTCCTTGACCATGTTCGCCATGAATATATTTTGCTGTGCCAATCGCTTTGGATTCTCCCATAATAATTACTTCTGGCTTGATGTATTCTTTGATAAAATCAGTAGTTTGCCCATAGAAGTTTTTGATAACTCGCTCATGTGACTGTGTAAGCATTGTAGGAATAATGTCCCATTTTGCAGAAAAATCAAAAAGTGTAAAAACATCTTCTTTTTCGGGTATTCTGCGATGCCTATCTGTTCCATCTATTGTTGAAAACTCATATTCCAAGGGGTCTTCAATAATTCTAAAGTTATGGAAAGCCAATGTGTTATTAAAGTCTAACTTTTCTCTAAAATTTGGATCCATAGGATCTCCATCATACATGTGATCGGCGATGTCCGTGTTATGGGCAGCCAATGCGATATCAAAAGAATCGGTTCCGCTACACATTGTGAATAAGTATCCACCTGCAAAAATATAATCCTTTATCGTTTGTGCCACCGCTAACTTCATTTTAGAAACCTTTGAAAAACCAAGCTTTCTAGCGCTTTCTTCCATTTCAGCAACTTGTTTTCGGTACCATGGCGCATTGCGATAAGCAGCATAAAACTTACCATATTGACCAGTGAAATCCTCATGATGCAGGTGTAGCCAATCGTACTCAGCAAGGCCTCCTGCCAAGACCAAGCTATCATACACTTCATCATAAGGTATTTCTGCGTATTGCATAGCTAAAGTTACTGCGTCATCCCAAGGCATTAAACCAGGTGGCGTATAAACTGCGATTTTTGGCGCTACCTCCAATTGAACCACTTCTTGATTGACTTCTGGAGAAGCAATTTGACGTTTAATGTTATTAACCTGTCCATCTGCTAAAATCTCGTAACTTACTCCTCTAATAATACATTCATCTTCTATTGCTTCAAGATGAGGCATCAAAAATGAACCTCCCCGAAAATTAAGCAGCCATTCAATGGTTACTTCATTATCTAGGACGAAATAAGCTATTCCGTAGGCCTTCAAATGATTAGTTTGCGACTTATCCATAGGGATTAACAAAGAGGCCGCGTGGGTATTTACAGAAAAGAATAGTGCCGCTAATAGTGCAAAAAATAATTTCATAATTAATTTCTTAAAGTAAATTCATTTTAATCTAATGCAATAATCGTGCACATTTAAAACGGAGCTTCGTCATTAACATTGTTGTCTAAATCAAAATCATCGTTAAAATCATCCATTTTACTAGATCTCGTGATAGTTGTAAGTGGCTCCTCCTGCTCAAAATTACCAACAGGGGAAAGCGCATTACCGGGATAATCTTCGTCAACGGAAAAATTATCTAAATTTTCAAAGCGTGCAAACTTGCCGACGAATCTCAGACTAACAGTATCTGTTGCCCCATTTCTATGTTTAGCAATAATAATATCACCCACTCCTTGAGTTGGACGGCCATTAGCATCTTCTAACAAACCATAATATTCTGCACGATAAATAAAGGATACAATATCTGCATCTTGCTCAATAGCTCCTGACTCCCTCAAATCTGAAAGTACAGGTCTTTTATCCCCACCTCGTTGTTCCACAGACCTGCTCAACTGCGAAAGCGCAATAACAGGAACATTTAATTCTTTGGCAATTTCTTTAATAGACCTAGAAATCTGAGAAATCTCCTGTTCGCGATTACCACCGCCCTTTCCTGTTCCGGCAGTCATTAACTGTAAATAATCAATAATAACCAGCTGAATATCGTGTTTACTCTTCATTCTGCGGCATTTAGCTCGCAGTTCAAAAATCGATATTCCAGGTGTGTCATCAATATATATTGGTGCAGTAGCTAATTTTTTAATTCGAGCATGAATTTGCTCTAATTCATGGTCTGCCAAATTTCCTTTTCTCAATTTTTCAGCATCTATTCTTGCTTCGGAGGATATAAGACGTTTAACAAGTTGAACACTAGACATCTCTAAAGAAAATATAGCTACGCCCATGTTGTAATCAACAGCTGTATTTCTCGCCATTGAAAGTACGAATGCTGTTTTTCCCATTGCAGGACGAGCAGCAATTACGATCATATCAGAACGTTGCCATCCCGATGTCAACCTATCTAAGTCTCTAAATCCTGTTGGAACACCAGAGATTCCATCTGAATTTTTTCTTGCTTTTTCAATTTCATCAATCGCAGCTGTCATTGCCGTATTCATCGTATCGTAGCTTTTCTTCATGTTGTTTTGCGCGATTGCAAACAACTCCTCTTCTGCTTTTGAAAGTACATTGAACACATCCTTTGTTTCATCAAATGCGTCTTTCAGTATTTCATTACTCATCCGTATTATTTCCCGTTGAATATACTTTTCAATAATAATTCGACTATGGTACTCTATATGCGCTGCAGAAGCTATTTTATTGGTTAAAGAAGATAAATAGAAAAGGCCTCCCGCTTTTTCCAACTCACCATTTTTCCGCAACTGTTCAGAGACTGTGTATAGGTCTATCGGTTGTGAGTTCCTGAATAAGTCATGAATAGCAGAAAAAATACATTTGTGGCGTGGATCATAAAACGCATCTGGAACGCGCAAAATATCTATTGCATCATTTACAGCGGAATTATCTATCATCATAGCACCCAGAACTGCCTCCTCCAGATCTAAAGCCTGAGGGGGAACCCTACCAATGTCCAGTTGGTTCATCGGTCGATCTTTTTTCAATCTGTCAGTAGGTAGCTTAATTTTGTTATTTGTTTGATCCATATCCATATTACAAATATAAGGTGAAACCATTTTTATATTCAAAAAAACAGCCGCTCTTATGCCTCATTGTTAATAAGTATTTTTTCGAAGGACAATGCTAAATATAATGGATGAGCTAATCCCAATTCAAAAAGTCCTTATCAATAACAAAAGGTTAACCAAATTTATATATAGCTCTAATTTTGGGTTTTCAATGCTTTATTTAGAAAATCTATAATTGTTTTATAACAGTGTTGTAATTCTTCATCTGAAATTACATAGGGTGGGTTTAAAAAAACTACATTACCAAGCGGACGGAGCATCATTCCATTATCAAGGAAAAATGAGAGTGCCTTTTCTCGTAAAGAAGAAAAATAGTTGGCAGTTGGATTTTCGTCTTTTAGTTCAATCGCTAAAATAGTCCCTAAGTGCCTAACCTCTCTTACAAGTGCGTGATTTTCAAACATTGACAGATACTGTGAGTGCAATTGTGTTATTCTTTTGATATTATTTAGGGTTTCTTTTTTTTCAAATAAATCTAAACTAGCACAAGCAGCAGCGCACGCTAGCGCATTACCCGTATATGAATGACCATGAAGAAGCGCCTTGGTTTTATCATCATCAATAAACGCTTCAAAAACTTCATTATGCGTAACTGTGAGCCCCAATGGCAAAGTACCGCCAGTTAATCCTTTAGATAGACAAACAATATCAGGAGCATGGAGAAGATAATCCATAGCAAACATTTTCCCTGTTCTGCCCCATCCAGTCATAACCTCATCAAAAACAATGAGCACATTATTCTCTTTCGCAGCACTCATTAAATCATTCAACCAGTCTTTACTGTACATTCTCATACCAGAACTTCCTTGTACTAATGGCTCCAAAATCAATCCCGCTACATCTCCTTTTTCAAAAAGTTGAACTGCTTCTTTCAATGCAATAGAAGCATTGTTTTTATCTGGAAAACTAATAAAGTCTGTGTCGAAGAAAAAGTTTTCGAATGGCCGATTAAAATAACCTCTTTGCCCCATGCTCATGGCACCAAAGGTATCTCCATGATAAGCTCCTTCGATAGCTACTAATCTATTTTTTGTTATGCCTTTGTTATACCAATATTGCAAAACCATTTTAAGGGCTACTTCAACGGCAGTACTGCCATTATCAGAAAAGAAAACTTTATGAAATTTATTATCCGGCAATATGTGTACAATTCTTTCAGCTAACTCCACAGCCTTTGGATGCGTAACACCTGCAAAAATAACATGATCTATTTCTTGAAATTGTCTAAAAATAGCTTGCGCGATATGTGGATGACCATGACCATGGACATTTACCCACCAGGATGAATTACAATCGATGTATTTTTTACCTGAACTATCATAAATTGAGCTGCCATCAGCATAAGTTATCGGAATCGGAGGTAAATCTGTTTTAACTTGTGTAAAAGGATGCCAAACATATTTTTCATCCTTTTCCTTTATTTCAAATCCTTTAATCATTTTCTTAACATCATCAATCTCCAGGCAGAATTAACACCCTGTCCAAACCTAAATAAATATCCCAGAGGAAATACACCAAGGCGGCTTGCTCCCTATTTATGCCTCTTTCTATACCAAGTGGAGTGCCATCCCATTTAAAAACTGCATTATTATCATCAATAACTCCAAGTTTTCTACCAGAATGATTTCTTACTTCACCTGTAATTGGGTCGAATCGACCAATCAATACACCATCAATATCTCTAAAAGCATTGTTTTCAACTATAATAACATCATTTCTATTTGCATCTTTTACTCCTCCAAATTCATCTAAACGAAGGAAACCTCTTTTGTTTCTTGTATTGTATCTTGTCTTATCCCATTCACCAGGCGGCACATCCCTATTCCCCGCAAACTGAGCTGATGCAGATAAAGCAGACAAACAGAAAAAGACTAAAAAGAGTATCTTAAGAATCATAACTCAAATATAGTCATTCCAAACAATAGATTAATTGAATAAATGGGATATTTCAATCATTTTTTTTGAAAAGCTGAATAAAATGATTTTATTAGCGCAAAAATACTTGATTTTAAGTCTCAAAAAAACCTTTAATGAATATGCTTCAAGCTAATAAAAATCTATAAAAACTCATGTTGAAAAATAACAATTTAGCTGTTTTTTCATTGCTTATTACTAGTACAATAATAAGTATTTCAAGTGCGCTAATTAATGGCTATCCCATTGTGTTTAGTGACACTTCCACTTATATTGCCTCTGGATTCAGTATGGAAACGCCTGTTGATAGACCTATTATCTACGGGATACTCCTCCGGTTTTTCTCATTAAATGGTTTAAGTCTATGGTTAGTTATTGGTATTTCTACTTTTTTACTTTGTTGGTTATTTTACAGGGTGATGCTGGTTTATTTAAAATTAAGTAAGTTGAAAAGCGCAATAGCAACAACTTTAGTCTGCTTAGCACTTTCGTTATTATCAAGTTTTTCTTGGAATAACAGCCAATTAATGCCAGATATTTTCACCCCAATTTTGTTGCTTACTACTATCTTATTGCTTTCCCAAAAAAAATTCCACAAAGAAAACATTGGGTTATATTTACTCTTTATCATTTCGACTTCCACCCATTTGTCTCACATCACATACAATATTGCTTTTTTAATTACTATTGGAATTTTGGCTTATTTCATTCAGAGAATGAGACAATTCATAAACTTCAAAGTGCTGCTCACTTTAATTGGGCTAACATTTTTAAGTATCCTGACAATGGGGTCTGCTTTATCTAAGTCTAGACATGTGTTTTTTATGGGAGCAATGGTAGAGCACGGCATAGCGAAAGCTTACCTGGATGAAAATTGTGACGATCTCAATTTGGGTTTATGCACCCATAAAGATAATCTTCCAGCACTTGCATGGCGTTTTATTTGGGACGAAGACAGTCCATTATACTCAGATGAAGTAGGCGGATGGAAAGGCTCGAAGAAAGAATTTAGCCATATTATTCGCGCCACATTGACTGAACCCAAATACATTAGAATGCATATTTCTGCTTCTATATTTGCAACACTTGACCAATTACAAAGAGCAGCAATTGGGGATGGTAATGGCGTATTTATGGAGGAAACATTGTTATTTCAAAGAATAGAAAAGTACTTCCCACATGAAATCAAAAGCTTTAAAAACAGTCTGCAACAGAGAGGTGAGTTAGCCTCAATGCTCCGTTGGAATTCCGTTTACAACTGGGTTACTGTAATAGGTTTATTTTACCTCTTATTTCAGTTTTTCTATAGCTTAAAGCAAAAAAGATTTAACGCGATTCATTATTTAAGCACTGCTATATTGTTAAGTGTATTTATACATTCATGGGTATGCGCCACATTTGCCAATGCATCAGAGCGGTTTGGCGCCAAAATGTTTTGGTTGATACTGCTACTTTGCTGCTTTCAAATAATAGAATTGTATTCACAAGCAAAAGACATAAATGAAAAAGGGGAATCTTAAGATTCCCCGGTTCCTCTAATTGCAAGCTGAGAGGCCTTTAGTTAAACATTAATTAATTTCTTTGATAAAGATAGTGGAAAAATCTAATTGTTCCAACTCATTGGAGACAAATCTGCGAATTCTTAAATTCACCATAGTAACAAAATCTTCGGTTAACATTGGCATAACTACCGCATCATCAATAATCATTTGATCACATTTAGCCAACATTTCCATTCTCTTCGTTCTATTCAGCTCACGTCTTGATAATATAAATAACTCATTAAATGATGGATTTTTATAGTTAAACGTATTTAAGTTATTATTCGACATATCCCCATTATCACTACTGAGGAATATGTTCAAGAAGTTCTCAGGATCTGGATAATCCGCTACCCATCCAGAACGCCAAAAAACTGCAATCCCATCTTCAATAAATTTATCCCTTTCATCAATACTACAAAGAATAATATTCAAATCTATACCTAGGTTTTGCTTTAATGAAAAGACAACGCCTTGTGCCATTTTGTGAGAACTAGAACCTTCTATGGCGTTAACATACAAGTCAATCTTAGGAAACTTAGAACGATTCTCAAAACCTGCTTCATCCAATAATTTCCTTGCTTTAAGCAAATCAAAAGCGTGTCCATTAACACTTTCATTAGGGTAATCAGGCATTCTTGGTACAAAACCATTGTTTAAGACCCAACCCTCTCCTTCAAGCCATGTATCCACTATAGCATCTCTGTCAATTGCCAAATTAAATGCTCGCCTCACATTGACATCATCAAAAGGGGCTACATTATGATTAAATCCTAAGTACTGAACACTCATACTAGACTTTGAATCCACTTTGTGTTTTGGATTTGCGCCATCTTTTGCCTCGGCTAAAGAAGACAAAACATTATCAACCTCCTCAACAGGAATGTCCAAAACTAAATCTATCTCTTCGTTTCTAAAAGCTAAAAGTTCATCTGCTTTGGTTTTACTATATGTCATTTCAACTGCATCCAGAAAAGGGAGAGCATTCCCGAGCTCATCGGCTCTCCAATAATTATTATTACGAACCAAGCGTACGATTGAATCAGACCAAATTTCCAATTTAAAGGCGCCAGTTCCAACTGGATTTTGATAAATTTCTTTACCGTAAAACTCAAGTGCTTCTCTAGGAAAAACAGTTAATCCGGAATGCGTCAAAACTTTTAAAAAAGTTGCTTGTGGCTCGACTAATCGAATAACTAATGTATTCTCGTCAATTGCCTCAATACCAGAAACAGTTGCTGCCTTTCCATCAAAATACTCTTGCGCACCTTGAATCTTCCCCACTAAAAGCCAGCTAAACTCATTCATAATATGTTTAGAACAAGCAAACTCCAGCGAGAACTTAAAGTCTTGCGCATTCAATAATCTACCTTTACCTTCTTCAAAACATGGATCATCGGTGAAATATACGTTTTCCCGAACTCTAAAAGTATACACTTTTCCATCCTCACTAACCACCATAGATTCTGCCAAAGACGGAATAACATCCATTGTGAGTGGGTCAATCCTAACCAAACCCTCAAAAATCTGTGATGTAATTCTAGAAGAGTATATATCCAAACTCGCAGGTGGAAAAAGATTCTGAACCTTCTCTTTTGACATAAATCTAAAGACTCCACCATAAACTACGCCGCCAATGGGGTTGGGCGATGACACATTATTTTCATCTTTAGGATTACACCCGATAAGCAAGAGCAGAGCTACTGTAAAAAGAACTGTTAATTTCATTTTCATAAACTTCTAATTTATTTGCAAATTTCAGATTTAATGGATTTTTCATTTCCCCCATCGCACCCCTTCATAAAGTTTCTATTCATAAAGCAAAACTAATAACTATTCAAAAAAATTAGTGTCTTTATTATATTTCCTTAAATTTTAAACTTTTTAAAGCTATAATAGAAACATCTTTCATTTATGCTACGTATTTTGACTCTAGTTACTGAGAATTAAAATAGTGATTTCAAAATGATTTACAAAGAAACTAAATGTAAATTAAAATGCAAGGAAAATAATTAAAATCATTACTTTTCTTTATGAAAAACAGATAATTACAGGCAACACTTTAATACCCCAACTCCTTCCTTATTCGCATTAACGTTTTTGCTGCAACTTCTCTCGCTTTTTCTGCACCCTGAACCAAAATTTGATCTAAGTAATCCGTATCATTTCGAAGTGAAATAAATTTTTCTCTATGTCCATTAAATTTATCCAAAATCAACTCAAATAATGCTTGTTTGGCATGACCGTATCCAAAGTTGCCTGCTCTATATTTCGCTGATAAATCATTCAGTTGTTCAGGACTTGCCAATGTCTTATATATCTGAAAAACGTTACAGATATCTGGATTTTTAGGTTTTTCTAATGGCGTACTGTCTGTTTCAATTTTCATTATCTGCTTTTTGAGTTGCTTTTCAGGAAGAAATATATTAATGTAATTATTCCTTGATTTACTCATCTTTTGACCGTCTGTCCCTAAAACCAATTGTGTTTCAGCTTGAATTTGAGCCTTTGGCACAACCAAAATTTCTTTATCAAACGCTAAATTTACTTTAGTTGCGACATCTCGAGTGATTTCCAAGTGCTGCAATTGATCCTTCCCAACCGGCACCACGTTAGCATCATACAATAAAATATCTGCGGCCATAAGCAATGGATAATTAAATAACCCGGCATTGACATCACTTAACCTATCTGATTTATCCTTAAAAGAATGCGCTAAAGTTAGTCGCTGATATGGAAAAAAACACATTAAATACCAAGTCAATTCTGTTACTTCCGGTAAATCACTTTGACGATAAAACACTGTTTTATCATAATCCAAGCCAAAAGCTAAATAAGTAGCTGCTACATCAAAAGTATTAGAACGCAATTCAGACGCAGACTTGATTTGTGTTAAGGAGTGTAAATCCGCAATAAACAAGAACGAATCCGTCTCTTCCGAATTTGCAGCCTCAATCGCTGGTTGAATAGCACCTAATATGTTACCTAAATGCGGTGTTCCTGTACTTTGAATACCTGTCAAAACTCTTTTCATGACATTATTTTAATTGAGCAGCAAAATTAAGAAAAGATAGTTATCAAGAAAAAACAAAACCACTAAGCATCAAAATCAATGATAACAAACAACTACATAATAATTTAATATAGGTCTTACTGAAAACACTTGTTTCTTATCCTTATTTAAACTAATTCTAAAATACCATGAATGTGGTATTGCATGTTTTCATTTTAGGAGGTTATTTTGCCGACTTAAATTTAATAAACATGAGAATATTATTTTTTACTTTATTGATTAGTTGTTTGGCATACACGCAAACAGGAATTAGATTGGAAGTTGTGGATATTGAGGGACAGCCTGTTTCTGGTGCTCTTGTAGAAGAGGTCAACAACTTATTTAAAGATAAGACTGATAAAAATGGGTATGTTACTTTTACCGGCATTACTACTGGAAGGTATATTATTAATGTTACAGCGGAGGGTTTTGAAGACATTGTTCGTGCAGTGGATGTTCGGAACTTAAGAGATCCAGAAGTTCATATTGTTTTACGTTATGCTGTTTCGGAAATGCCGCAAATAGACATCGTGGAAAGGAAAAATGGCATATTCTCAAACACCCCTGGCTCGATTTCTGTAATGGATAGAAAAGCCATCGAGAAGATCAACCCAGTATCTGGAAATGAAGTGTTTAGACAAATGCCCGGCGTGCATGTTGTTGATGAAGAAGGCATGGGGATGCGCATCAATGTGGGCATCAGAGGACTAGATCCTGACAGAGGCAGAAACGTTTTGATTCTTGAGGACGGTATCCCTGTTGCTCTTGCTCCTTATGGCGAACCAGAAATGTATTTCACTCCTGCTATGGAGCGTATGGAACGTGTTGAAGTACTGAAAGGAAGTGGCTCAATACTGCATGGTCCACAAACCATTGGTGGAGTAATTAACTATGTAACCAAAGATCCTCCAGCTAAAGAAACTGTGCGTGCTGGTCTTCGAGGTGGATCTGGCGGTTTAGCAAGTGGAATGATTGAATACGGTAATACATTTGACAAAACAGGAGTTGTGATCACTGGTTTTCACAAAAGAGCTGAAGACATTGGAACTTCAGAGTTTGAATTAACCGACATTACTGCAAAATTGCGCTTTCAAACTGGTGAAAAATCAACAATTGGAGTTAAATTAGGTTTTTATGACGAAAGATCTAACTCAACGTATATCGGTCTTACGCAAAGTATGTTCGATGCAGGAGGGCAAGATTTTGTTAGAATAGCTCCTGATGATGAATTGCAAGTGCGAAGATATAGTATCAGTGCTACGCATCATTACAGAATTGCTCAAAACACTAAACTTAAAACAACCGCTTTTGGCTACACGACGACCAGAAACTGGAGAAGACAAGATTTCGCTTTAAATAATCTAGACGCAGACGGAAACGTATCCAACTATCCAAGTAATTTTTCTGGAGTGATTTGGGGAGATACAACTGTCGCACAAGGTGCTCTGCTCATGCGCAACTCTACTGGTAATAGGAATAGACAGTTTGAAGTAGCTGGGTTTGAATCCAGACTGAACCACCATTACCAAGTAGCACAACTAGATAACGACCTAACAGTAGGAGGAAGAATTTTATACGAAAGAGCTTACGAACAAAGAGTCAATGGAACTAATCCTCAATTATCATCTGGGAATTTGAGGGATGAAGAAATCAGAACTGGATATGGAACGAGCTTCTTCGCCCAAAACCAATTACATGTCAACAATAGGTTTTCATTGACTGGCGGGGTTAGAACAGAGCTATTTGACTATGAAAGGGACATTTTTAGAGCAAATTTTGTGGACACGAACATTTACAATATATCTAGCCTTTTCCAAGTTATTCCTGGTGCGGGATTCAATTACAATCTGGATGAGAACAACTTACTCTTCGCCGGAGTCCACAGAGGTTTTGCTCCTCCGCGAATTAAAGATGCTATTGCCAGCGATGGAGAAGATAGGGAGTTAGATGCTGAATTAAGTTGGAGTTACGAAGCTGGTTACAGAACCAAAATGCAAAGAGGGATTAATTTAGAACTTACTGCATTTTACATGGACTTTTCCAACCAAGTTATTCCTGTAGCTGAATCAGCAGGTGGACTTGGTGTTGGGCTCGTAAATGGTGGAGAAACTATTCACGCAGGAATTGAAATCGGCTCCCTTTTTGAAATCCACAAAATGCTCAATACAAAAGGGGAAAAAATCTATGTTAATCTAAATTATACCCATGTAATATCAGAGTTTGCAGGCGAGAGATATGCAGATACGCTAACTAATGTTGCTGGTAATCGCACACCTTACGCTCCGCAACATTTATTAAACGGTGCATTAACGTATGAATCCAAAATTGGTCTTGGTGCAAGGGTTTCATACACCTATGTTTCTGAGCAATTTACAGATCTTAGAAACACTGTAACTCCTTCTAACAATGGAAGAAATGGACTGATTGACGCATATCAGATTATTGATTTAACTGTGATGTATAGAATTAAACCTTTGAATACGGTAATTACCGCATCAGTAAAAAACCTTACTGATGAACGATTTATTGCTTCAAGAAGACCTCAGGGTATCCGAGTAGGTAATCCGAGATTATTTACTGTTGGTGTGAATTGGTCATTGTAATTTTCTACTTACCTCATAACTAAGGGTGTCCGAAAAGTCGTGACACCCTTTTTTGATTCCTAATAGTCAATAAATTTCGAATAAAAATCATGAAATTGTATGTTCAAAGGAAAGTTCACTAATTTTGTACTACAGAAGATTGAATGCGAGAAGACTTAGGAAAAAAATACAAACTTTGTAGTCATAAAGTAATTGAACATGTATACCAAAATGGGACAACAACAAAAAATTATCCTTTTAAGTTAATTTCAATTCCTGTTGACCTTCCTAATAATGTCCCCTTTCAAATAGTCTTTGCTGTTCCTAAAAGAAATTTTAAAAAAGCCGTTGATCGCAACCATGTAAAACGACTCATGCGGGAAGCTGTAAGAAAGCACAAAGCCATATTGTTCAATATTTCAACACAAAGAAACATACAACTGGCGTTGTTTTTGCTGTACACAGATAAAGAAATTTTACCCTATTCTGCAATAGAGCATAAAATAGTTGTGTTATTTGAACGTTTAGAAAAATTATATTTGAACCATGAATAAAACGAAAACATCCTTGAAAAGCCAAGCATCAATTCTAATCCTATGGTGTATCATCTTCGCTTTTTCGCCAGTTCGAGCGCAAAGTAATGGATTTGAAGTCATCAAAAATTTAGAGCTCATTGACTTAATCTATATGAATTTAGAAAAATATTATGTTGACGAGCCTCGAACAGGTGCTATTTCAAAGGCAGGTATTGATGCCATGCTTTCAGAATTAGACCCCTACACAGTTTTTTATCACGAAGCCAACATTGAAGATTATCGAATGATGACTACGGGGCAATATGGTGGAATTGGCGCACTAATTAGAAAAATGGGCGATTTTGTAGTGGTTTCTGAACCTTATGAAGGCAATCCAGCTTTTGATGCGGGACTAAAAGCAGGAGATATCATTCTGTCCATAGATGGAAGAGATATGAAAAATAAAGATACAGAAGAAGTATCAAAGGCACTTAAAGGCTCAAAAGGCACAAGCATTACCATCAAAGTTGACAGACCATTCGTGGGAATTAAAGAATTTGAGGTTAAACGCGATGAAATAAAAATGCCAGATGTTCCTTTTTCAGGAATGTTAAAGGACAACATTGGCTACATTAAGCTTTCTTCATTTACACAAACAGCATCAAAAAGCGTCATTGAGGAGTTTCAAAAGTTAAAAAGTGAGGGAATGGAGAAACTCATTCTCGATTTACGTGGAAATGGTGGTGGATTATTGATTGAGTCTGTACATATCGTCAACATGTTTGTGCCAAAAAATGAATTAGTCGTTCAAACCAAAGCAAGAATTGCAGAAGAAAACCGTTCTTACAATACTATGAGAGACCCGCTAGATTTAAACATACCTATTGTTGTGCTAATTGATGAAGGTTCAGCTTCAGCATCAGAAATTGTTGCTGGGACTTTGCAAGACTACGATCGAGGGGTTGTGATTGGCAGAACATCTTTCGGCAAAGGACTGGTACAACGAACTCTCGATTTAAAATATGGTTCAAAAATGAAATTAACCATCGCCAAATATTATACTCCATCAGGACGATGTGTTCAAAAACTAGATTACTACCACAAAAATGATGGAAAAGTAGATGAAGTTCCTGATTCTTTACTCACAATTTTTAAAACCAGAAATGGAAGAGAAGTAATTGATGGAAGAGGTATAGAGCCTGACATCAAAATAGATGGAGAGGACATGGCAAGAATTACCATAACCTTGCTAATTGAAAACATTATATTCGACTATGCTACTTATTTTGTAAGCAAGCATGAATCAATTGATGAACCTGAAACATTTCAGGTAACAGATGAGATTTATGAGGACTTTAAAAACTTTGTGCTTTCCAAAGAATTTGAATACACTACTAAGTCTGAGGAAAAAATGAAAACCCTTTTAGCAGCGGCAAAAGAGGAGGGTTACGAAGAGCTTATTCGATCAGAATACGATCAACTTCTTGAAAAGGTGAAAGCATCTAAGGATAAAGACTTAAAACTTTTCCGAAATCAAATTGAAAGCATCCTACAAAATGAGTTGGTATCTCGTTATCACTTTCAAAATGGAAGAATTGTTAATGCATTCCAAGAAGATGAAGCCATTCAAAAAGCCATTGAAGTCTTATTGGATGAGCGTAAATACAAAGGTATCCTTGGATTATAAATTAAGCTGATTCCAAATGTTTGACCGCTGGTTAAGGTTCCCCATTCATGGACATTTACAAGCTTTAGGCGCCGCAATTGTTGCTTTTGGCATGCCATTGAATAAAGTATTGATGTCTATTGGTACCATTTGGCTGGCTGCAAACGTATTAATCAAGGCAGATTTTAAATCTTATAAAAAAGTCGTTCAAACCAACAGGATTGTTCAGGCACTCCTATTATTTTTGGCTTTTTACCTTGTTTCTTTGGCTTGGTCACAGAATTTGGAATATGCCATTTGGGACTTAAGAACTAAACTACCATTTTTTGCCCTTCCATTTTCCTTATTCTTATTACCTGTGGCGCGAGAACACTATGGCTATGTTTTTGCAGTCTTTTTCATTTCTTTATGCATCACCTCTGGTATCAATATACTCAGTTACCATCAAAATCCTGAAGCTAAATTTGAAGACATACGTTATTTATCGAGGTTTGGCTCTCACATTCGGTACGGCATTATTGTTGTATTTGCAATTGCGCTTTGTACCCTTTATTTTTTCAGAACTCATCAGATTTGGTTGAAAATTATGAGCTTAACAGGTATTGCTTGGTTTGGTTATTACACTTTTATTTCGCAAGTCCTAAGTGCCTATGTCGCATTGATGGCTTTGTTCGCTGTTTTGATGGCCTTATTTTTTTATTTACAACCATCCAAGCTTATTCGCTATGGTGGTTGGACTTTGCAGGTTACTATTATTATTTTAATGTTTAGCTGGATTTACAATTTTTTCAAAATAGATGAAAAGACTTTTCATATTGAGTTAAGCGAGCTACCTATACATAGCAAAAGTGGAGAACCCTACAAACATGACCTAAGCTATAAGATGTTAGAAAATGGCAATTTGGTAATGGTGAATATTGCAGAGCATGAATTGAGGAACTCATGGAATAATCGCGCATCCATTCCTTACGACAGTTTGGACAACAAAGGACAACCAATTTTTGGAACCATATTGAGATATATGACTTCACTCGGCTTAACCAAAGACAATGAGGGTGTTGCGCAGTTATCGGCAAATGACATCGCTTTGATTGAACAGGGAATCACATCCGCTTATTATGCTGAAAATCACTGGAAAAATAGGTTAGAAGGCTTAAAAGTGCAAGTTTACAATTACCACAATGGTTTTTCTCCTAGTGGCCATTCCCTGCTCCAACGCATAGAACATTGGAAAACCGCAATGTACATCATTCAACAAAACTGGTTGATTGGAGTAGGGGTTGGTGATGTACAAGATGCCTTTGACAATGCCTATGAAGAAATGAATACTCCACTGGAAAAAGACTACTGGAACAGGTCGCACAATCAATTCCTCACTATGCTCGTTGCAACGGGATTCATTGGGCTTATTTGCTTTCTACTCATCTGGTATTTTTCTATAGTCAATGCATTTAATCATCAAAATTGGTGGCTACTCGCTTTTGTGGTGGTAGTTATTGCTTCATTTCTCCCTGAAGACACCTTGGAAACGCAACAAGGAGTAACATTTGTTGGTTTTTTCTTAGGATTTCTGCCAATGCTCAACTTCAAAAAACACTGAAGTAAGAAAACTTCTTTTCTTTTTTTTATTCACTGGTGTCCGATAATACTTTTTGAAAAGCTGGATCAGGTATCCGAATTTTTACAGTTGAAATTCATAGACCAGCAGATAAAACAAAATAAACATGTTCAACAATGTGAGTGTAGAATTTGTCTTGGTTTTTGTAACTTTGAGTGGTTTCCATACTTTTCTTATTCAGGGTCTGAGGGAAATAATGCTACTTTAGCTACTGAGGCTTTAGGTGATAACGCTGTTAGAATGTATTTTTTTCGATGCCTTGGACTTAGACGGAGCCTACATGGATGATTTAAATAAGCCCTTATTTAACCTTGATGAATTTTTTTTTCTTGAGGATGGTGAAAATACAACGATTATTTCTACTGGAGAATATAGCTTAAATATAGAAAGAGGAATTCTTGAAACAGATGAAGGTCAGATTAAGTAAAATTCTTATATTGATGTTAAAACTAAATATTAAAATGGATTGGTCAAAAAACATGAAATTAACAGTTGGTAGAAAATTCCCCCAATTGTTCATTGTTATATTATTATCAGGTTGTGTCACTTACAATCTTCCGAATAATAAAAAAATTAGAAATTTTTCTCCAGTTAAAGATGAGTTTACCGTAGACAAGAATTATTTTTCTGAAAACCGTTTTGATATAAATGATTTTATTCAGCCTGATTCAATTATGAAAATTCAGTTCATTTTACCTGAGGACATTCAACATATCTTACAAGAGCTTGAAGATGACCTACTAATATTATTTTACTACCCAAACTGTAGTGGTGCAGATTCCCTTTTTAAAGTTCCAAAGTTCGCCGAAAAACACAATATTCCTTACATTTTAATATCTGAGATTTATAGTCCAGAAAGAATGAGAAAGTTAAATATGAAATATGATTTGAAAAATAAGAATCAATATATTATACCTACACTAGACGGAGAAGAGCAGCTAATACTTAAAAAACGTATTAACTTTATTAAGGAGCTTTGTCCAAGCTGCTATTCAGAATATTTAGACGGGTTAGCTTTTATTTCACAAGTTAAAATAGCTAATAACAACAAAACAGAAGTGTATCCTATAGTGATTGATGGCTATATTCAAAAAGAAAGTCCAATTGAATGGATAGAACAAAAATATAATATTGAACCTTAATTAAAATGTTCATAACAACAAACTAGCCCAAGCGGCGAACGTTCATGATTGGTGACCGCATTTGCCAGTTTGCTAAATATTGTGGTTACCCCAATACCAAATGACACCAGCAATGCACCAAACGATTCTACTACTTATGAAGTATTAGTTCAAGTAAATGTAAGCGGTATTAAAGAAGTAAAAGGATTAATGAATTTTGCATTGTACAACTCCAGTAATACTTTCAATGACCCTGATAAAGCTTTCAGAGAATATTTTATCACTGTTACCGATCAGCCAAATATGAGTTTTTTGTTTGATGATATTCCAGCTGGAGAATATGCATTAGCACTTTTCCACGATGGAAAGAGCAATTATGAGTTGGATCAAAATTTTTAGGAACACCTCTGGAAGGATTCGGATTTTCAAATAATGCCATGGGTAACTCTGGGCCGCCGAATTACAGTGCTGCTAAATTTCAAGTAGCCAACAACGGTAAAACGACTTTAAATATTCAATTGAGGTTTTTCTAAATTTTATAATAAAAAAAGGGACGATATTCGTCCCTCAAAATTTTAATTTTAAAAAATAGTTGCTACTTAACTTGAAACGCTTTTTTGATAATGAAGGGATAAACATGCCCAAATTCCATAAGACACCATTCTTTAAATGCTTGAAGTTCATCGCTGTCTTTTATCCACTTCAACGCTTTGTGAAGCTCTTTCTGAAACAAATACCGATCAAAACTTACTTTTACCAATATTTTTTTGCTCAACTCCATCATAATTTCAAAATTTTCTCCTCTAAATTAATAAAAAAAATAGAACATTGCGCATTTGAATCAATAATAACATTTTTTAGATTTTGGGTTGTCGCTATTCGCTAAATTTCAGAAGATTTAACTTTCCCCATCAAATACAACTCCTAAATAATGCGTTCATTTGTGTTTCAAAAATAGAACAAATGAATTTTAAATCTGCACTTGGTATTCTGCGCATATTCGCTATTGTCGAAGGAATTTCCTATTTAGCACTAGGTCTTACAATGCCGTTAAAATATTGGTATGATATGCCTACACCCAACAAAATCATTGGTATGCTACATGGCGTTTTCTTCATTGGTTATTGCATCATGGTTTATGTTGTGAATCAAGAACAAAAATGGTCTTTAAAAACACAGTTTTGGGCTTATATTGCCTCTTTAATCCCAACTGGAACTTTTATCGCCGATGCTAAAATTTTCAAACCTGCGCAACAAAAAATAAATGGATAATCTCACTCCTACATGGTATGCTGTTTTAGGCGAGAACAAAATTCAACAATTAGTGGATGCCTTTTACGAAAGAGTTTATGCAGATCCCATTCTGCAACCCATTTTCGCCAACAGCCCAATAGCGTCGGTAAAAGATAAACAATTTCGATTTTTATGCCAATTTTTAGGTGGCCCAACATATTACAACGAAAAATACGGTCATCCAAGAATGCGCATGCGCCACCTTGCACATCCCATCGACCAAAACGCAAGAGATGCCTGGTTAAATTGTATGCGAAATGCTATTCAAACCTTAGGGCTCTCAGCAACAAAAGCGGAAGCATTATACCAAAGCTTTCCGAGGGTTGCTGACCACATGGTTAATCGTTAATTCAGGCATCATCAAAACTGAGAAAAATCGAAATCTTGGATAGTCATTTTTGTTTTCCCTGGTTTACCAGCCACTCCGTTTTTCCCAGAAATACCAGCTTCTCCACTTTCGGCTCTTTCTTGACCACTATCTGGTTTTCCACTTTCCCCGCCTACCCCAGCTGCTCCTCCCCTTCCAGCTCTTCCACCATTGCTCAGCAAGGAAATATTATCCACAATAGCTTTTGCTGATGGGTGCAAAAACACAGTCAGCTCTGCACCATTCCCACCATCCCCACCATTTCCACCATTTCCACCATCACCGCCTCTGCCTGGTAGCAAATCCTTCTTTTTGTCTCCTTTCCTTCCTCTACCACCGTCGCCTCCATCTCCTCCATTGCCTCCATCTCCTCCCGAAGCATCTACTACTATGGCATCACCGTTAGTCGTTTGGTACCAAAACGTTTCAGATGTACTGGCTCTATGCATTCGGATGTAGTACATCCCGTTATCTAACCAAATATGCGTAGTAAGGTTCTCCGCGTCGCCTCCATCTAGACCGTCCTCTCCATTTCTTCCTGTTTTACCGTCTCTTAAAAGTACTCTCGTCAAGCGATTCGTCTCAGCGGTTGCGCCCTCTCCTCTTTTCCCCCGCGCATCAGCATAAACGCCTTTTTCAAAGCTGAGCGCAATAACTCCCTTCTGTTGGTAAACATCATCTTTATCGGTGATTTTTAGGTGAAATTCAAGTTTATCAATATTTGGTTCAGTTGGCTTTGGATGAATAAAAAACCATCCCGTTTCCTTATTAAAATCTACTCGTTCTCCTGATATTTCTAATTGACGATGATTCGTTACGTCTATTTTTTCACCACTCTTTTTTGATGCGAGTAACTGAAACCTTGCTGAATCGCCATAATTCAAACCTACGCTGCTGTATATAACATCAACTTTCTGGACATTGGAAGGAGTGATTTTTGAAATTCCGCAGGAGCTCAACAATAAAATTGCAAAAAGTATGAAGCTGCCAATTAGTTTGTTCTGTAGCATAAGTCTTAAATTTACTCGAAATTACAGAAATTATTCGATTTGAATAAAATATCTTCAATTGTATGCCAACTCAATTGTGGAGTTCAATCACAAATTAGCATCTGGTAAAGTATGATTCCGTTGCCAGAATTTTTTCAAATCTAAATAATCAACAAAATAGACCATGCGCACTGAAAAGCTATTCAATTGATTGGCCACTAAGGTTTGTCTGAAGTTATCTAAATACAATAGCTGGGTATTGCTATTATTGGCTTCAATATTATTCTTCCAAACAATGGTTAATTCACTAGCTGGAGAGAATATCCATCGATAAACTAAATCAACACTAAAAAAATTAAAGTTCGTGTTGTAAATAGGGTCTTGATTTGGGTTGAACCTTTCTTCATTAGATAATTCAACTGGTTCCAATCTGCCATTATTTTGTAAATCAAAAAATTGATTCGCTGTTACACGAGACCAATAATGTCTTAAACGAAGTGTGATACCCGCCTTGTTCGTCATGGTCCATTCAAAATCAATTGTTTGTGTTGTTGTTCTTACATCACGTTCCACAAACAATCGATTATACTGCCCTACTTGCTGTCCATCGACACTATTAAATGGAATAGCATAACCTCGCTCACTATTGTTCCAAACATCTTCCCACCTGTAAACGATAAAATAATTGTTTCCAATTCTAATTCTTGGAGAAATGGTATATCGAAAATCATTCCATCCAGGTATCAGGTGGTTGGTGTAACTCAAATTCGCATCCAATGCAAAAGGGCGTTGATAGTTCGAAGATATACCAGCACTACCTCCAAACCGCACAGGTCGAATAAAAAAGTTATTCAACATAGGGTCTCTTGGTTCAAAATAATCATAGCTTTCTGTGTAAGTCCCAAAAAAACTCGCACTTGCAGAATGAAATTTACGATTGGTCACTCCCAAAGAGGCATTATAATGTAAAGCCGTAAAAACATCCGGGGTGTGCAAGCGTTGATAAGTATTAGTAAAAGAAGACCAAAGCCTGTTCAATTTCCAAAATGGTTTATAAATGTTATAAGCTACCCTTTTGCTGACATCTCTCCTATTGTTTACCAAAAGAAAGCCTAGGTCATTTGGATCGTACGTGTCATCTTGCTCCAAATAATTCAGGCTATACACAAAGTTACCCGTTTGCTTACCCACACCAACACCGTATGCATGCCCAAAGCGATTGCCAGATTGGTGAAATCGTTGAGATAAGCTATAATCACCTCTCAAAAAATAAGCATTATCCGGGGTATTTAATTGGGATGCAAAAGACGAAACATTGGCATCATAAGTTTCTCCAGACCGCCAAACATTAGTATTCGTAAAGGTAACAGAGCTGTTGTTTTTTAAATTTTGATCCAAGACCAATACGTTATAGTTACTTAATGGCGCTGTTTCGATATTCCTTTGAAGACTACTAATGGTATCTTCCAAAACAGCATATTGGGGTGCTGAAACACCGTTAAAAACACCAATTCCCAAACCATTTCTTCCTCTTCCAGAGACTTTAGACGCATTGATTAGCTGCGTAATATTTGGGTTACTTACAATTTTTTCATTTGGCAACAAACTATTTTGCGCATTCCTGCGATTAACAACATCAAAACCCACCCGGCGACTGTAGAAATGGCCTGTTTTCTCAAATAACTCTATACCTTCATTAAAAAAAGGTCTATTTTCTTGGAACCACACTTCAAAGGGGCTCAAGTTCAAAATAACATTATCGGTTACCACCTGACCAAAATCTGGAATTAAAGTCATATCTAATGTGTAGGCTTCATTGATACCATATTTTATATCCATACCTCCATTAAAACTATAAGACCAATCATTGAATTCAGCGCTTGTCGTTGGGAAATGATCGGCATAGGTAGAAACATAGGGCGACAAGAACAAACGTACTGGAGGTAAAATATTTTGGATCCCTGTAAGTATTCCAGCTTGTGTAACAATATTATCTAAGTCTGGCTTGATAGAATTCCAGCTCGACTCTTCTCTATTCAAACTATGATAACGCGTAAAGTTGATGCCCCATTTTTGAATTTCTTTAGGTGCAAAACGAATCGCATTATAAGGTATTTTCATTTCAACGCTGTATCCATCATCAAAATGCTGCACCTCAGCATACCATATCATGTCTAGTCTCGAGTTGTAGGTTCCGGAATAAATTTTTGCATCATATTGCACACCAACAGTTGATACAGAAAATACGAAACCATTCAATTTATCATGATAAGTATCCAAAAGCACAGAAAAGTAGTCCACGTTGGCATTAAATCGGTCTCTTTGCGATAAAACTTTTGAGATTTGTTCTGGAGTACCGTAGCAAAATGCACCAATGTAGAGTGCGTTATCGTCATACATCACCCGAACACGGGTATCTAAGGTTGCAGCAGCACCAGCGTCTGGTTCAATTTGCGTAAAACCATTAACCTCTTGTGCTTGCTGCCATTCTGGTTCATCTAAAAATCCGTCAATTTTGATATGATTTAGTTTGCGGTGGGCTTCAATTTGTCTTTGGCCAATAACCAAGATTGGAGAAAAGATGAAAACAAGGATACAAAAATTAAAAATCCTGCAATACTGCGAAGCACAATAGTTTTTTTTGCCCATCCAATCTACCATTATCAAAGTGCAAAGATAGCAGCAATACTTAATAACTGAAAGCATTGTATTTAAAAAAGAAGTTTGCCAGAACTTAGTTGACATATAAAAGACAATTACTTAATGTAAAGCGCTTCTCATTGCTCTATTATGCCAGGATGATATTGTATTCCTTTTTTCGGCGGTTTATGAAAAAAGTATTTTAAATCAATCGAGAATGTAGCTCCATCAACCAGGTCGATAGCAACTTTTCGATAGGTATCATTGCGGTATTCCGTTGCGATTAAAAAAATAGGCTGCAACGGTAACTTACCAGAAATCCCAAGGTAAAAAATCCCATTTTTCTCTGTTCGATATTCAAATCCTACATTTGCGTTCAAATCTGTAGAGAAAAAAGCAGCTCTGCGACCTTCTAAAATAAATAAATGGGGGGTTCCTTCAATATTTTTGATCGTTCGGACATTGGAAGGATAGAAGTTTAAGGAACCTCCAAGGCTGGTATTCATGTAAAGATTTTTATCTAACATAATATACACCAGTAAATTAGCTGGGATATCATAATTTACAAAGCCAACAGTATTAAAAGCCGTTAAGTTGGAATCTGGAACGCGGAAGTCCAAACCATAATTTCTTTTAGTGTAATTTATGCCTGTTTCAATAGATATTTGTCGACTTACTCCCGCACGAATCACACCGCCATAACTGTAGCCGAAACGAGAAGAAACTGTTGTCTCGAATTCATCAGCAATCATATCGAATGGTCTATCTCCAACTAAGTTTAGCGGAATCAATGGTCTAAATTGAAAACCAAAATAATTCTGTGGCTTTTCTTTCCTTTGAGAAAATGCTCCAAAAGACAAAAACAAATAGACTACCAGAAAAACTCCCCCACGAATCATGACAAAACAGTTCCATTTATAACGATTCTTACCTGATAATATTCTATTGAAGCCCATAAAATTAATAGAAACAATAAAACATTATTTCGGCATTACAAGGTCAGGCCTCTGGCAGTAGCCAACAATGGCTAAAACAGCTAGCGCAATTGGAATAAGCAAAACTAACCATCGAAATAATGGGACACCAATCATTGGTTTACGATGCTTTGCTTCTACACTAAAATTTATCTTTTGAGCAGCTTTAAAGTGTTGTTGTTTCACTGCGAAAAGATAAAACATTCGAGTTCTACCTTGTTGCTGATCGCGCTCATACCAAATATTTTGAGCTTTAAGAGCAGCTTCGAAATCATTTGCTCTTTCAATATCTGGAAATCGAAAAACGACATAGTTACTATTGTCCGGATGAGGGACATAATTTACTAAGCCGAGATCTGTTATATGTTCTACTGGTGCACCCATTCTGTTAAATATTCGATTGGCCTTCGCTGTCCTTTTGGCCATTCATTAGCAGGGTAACCCACGTAAAACAAGCCCAAGCATTTATCCTTCTCTCCAAGACCTAAAAATTCATTCATTGCAGGCGTGTAAATAAACTTTGGTGTGGACCAAAAACCGCCAAGTCCATAAGCAGTGCATGTCAAATACATGTTTTGAATGGCGCAAGCTACAGCCTCAACCTCTTCAATTTCAGGAATTTTTTCTTCTGCTTGTCTTTTCATCGACACCGCAATTACAGCAGATGCTCGAGCTGGTCTATCAGTCATTCTGTTTAATTTGATTTCTTTTTGATCTTCTTTAGGCGTGAAATCCAAATAAATTTTTCTCAGAAACTCACCTAAAACAGCTTTTCCATCATCCATAAAAACTTTAAATCTCCAAGGCTGCGTCATGCCGTGTGTAGGCGCCCAAATTGCGTTATTCAACAGTAATTCTATCTGCTCCTTGTGGACTTTTCTTTCACTAAAAAATTCAGGATAGATGGTCCTTCTATCTCTGATAACCGCCGTTATTTCGCTTAAATTATATTTCATTACTTACCTCATTTTAGTTAGCCAATCAACCACAACCAATTGCTAGTGGCAAAGACTAATGTTTAAGTTCTTTTTCAGTTTTCAAAATTACAAGTTTGTATAAAATTTGAGCCAAAATAATGAGAAATTCGTCTAAAGTTCCACTTATTGTTTGGAATTAAAATGGGAAAACGATTATATTTACAACCAATATATCTTGATTTGTGAAAAAATTAATCTTGATTTTCAGCTTAATAGTGCTAATAGGATGCGGACCTTCTAGATTTGTTGCGCCATTAGAACAAGGAGAAAATGCCATTAGCGCTTCACTCGGCGGACCAATCATCAATGTCCCTGGATTAGCAACAATTCCTATACCAATGTCCTCTATTACTTATGGTCATGGCTGGAATGATGATCTTACCCTTTTTGGGAGTTGGTTTACCACTGCTGCTGTTTTTGGCACAATGCAGCTTGAAGTCGGGGGCACATACAGACTTTGGGAACACGATGAAAAGAATTATGGGTTTTCTGTAACCCCGGCCGCTAACTTTGCGATGGATTTTTTTGAATTCAACAGTAAATTATGGCCCCAATTGGATGCTAACTTTTATTGGTGGTATAATCACCGTTTTTTAACGCAGGAAGATGTTGTGTTAGGCAAAAGACATGTACCCAATTTATTCTACGCCGGGTTGGGTTCATTTTATGAGCTAAGTAGGACAAGAGCTCATAACGAACCGCAGCAGACATGGGTGCTCCCAATGTTGCAAATTGGTCATGATTACAATTGGAAAAAATGGAGTTTCAAAACAGAAGTAAAAATAATTGCGCCACATTTAAGCAATGATAACATCGTTGTAAACTATGTTGGATTAACAGGAGATAGAGGCGCTACAGGACTTTACTTTGGTTTTACAAAAAGATTTTAACATGAAGAGTCATGCATTCATAAAAATAACGGTTTTATTCATCTTCATTAATTTGGGGTGCAACAAAAGGCTAGATGATTTTCTGTTTAATGGTAGCCCGCTAGATCAGTATCTTCTTGATCAATTTGAAGGAGAGGTAAGTTTAGACGTGCCTTTTACCTACTTTGTACCAGAACATAGAATTCATCAATTTACTTACCCCATAATATCAGAAGGAGAACAACTCAACATCGCAGCTATATATACAGGTGATACCAACAGAATTGCAACGGATACTGTTATTCTCTATTGCCATGGTAACAGGGATCATATGGATTTTTATTGGCCTAGACAAAAATTATACAGTCACATTGGGCATCCAAGCCGATTTGGTGTTTTGATGATTGATTATCCTGGATTTGGCATGTCAACAGGAAAATCAACTGAACAAAACATGTATGATGCCGTAGATGGAGCCATGGGGTGGCTAGCAGATAAAGGTCTTACAGAAGACAGATTGATTATTTTTGGGTTTTCTTTGGGTTCTGCCCCAGCATGCATGGCTGCCGCAGGAGAAATGCAGATGACTCCTCACAAAGTGATTTTAGAGGCGCCTTTTGCTAGTGCAGAAATCATGATCCAAGATGCTACACAGCTGGCACTGCCAGGCTCTTTTCTGGTAAATCTAAAAATTGCCAACGCCGATAAAATACGAGAAACGAGTGCTCCTCTATTATGGATTCACGGTGAGCATGATGATTTCTTAGCAATTGATAAGCATGGCGAAATTGTTTACAATAATCATGGCGGGCTGTGGAAAGTTGCGGAAAGAGTTCCGGGTGGAGGACATGAAACAACCCCAACATTTATGGGATTTGAAAATTATTTAGAGAGTTTATTGCGGTTTATCACGGAAGATTATTGAGGCAACTCTTTTACAGAATAACGTTAATATTAATATGAATCTTTTATTTAAATATCTTGGAGTTTTATCCATTATCATTTTTTCCACAACCTTTAACGCAGTGTTGTACGGTCAAAACCTATGTTTAGGAAATGACACAACGATTTGTGCCGGCAGCGCTATTACAATTGAGGTTTGCCCGAATACTTCTGATACAAATGTTGTTTTTCTAAACAATGTTACCACAATTAACCTAGGTGACGATCAATACTCTGGCATAATTCCAATTGGATTTTCATTTACATTTTACGGAAATACCTACACGCAATGCTTGATTTCCTCGAATGGATATCTATCTTTTAATACGAATACAGCTGGAGGTTTTTCTCCATGGAATATTAATGCTGCTGTTCCAAATCCTGCACTGCCAAGAAATACAATTATGGGGCCATGGCAAGATTATAATCCTGCTGCTTTTGGTTCCAATGGAATTGTAGGTTATACAACCATTGGAAATGCTCCCAATAGAAGATTTGTTGTAATCTACAAAGATATGTTCATGTTTGGTACGCAACAAGAAGGTTGCTCTGCAATAGTACTGCATGAAACATCAAATGAAATCGAGGTGTTTTTGGATGAAAAGCCAGTTGTTGCATGGAACAACGGTGCGGCTATTGAATCGACACACAACAACCCCGGAAATGCCGCAACAGTCGTACCAGGAAGGAATTTCCCGACACAATGGACCGCCTCACTGGATGGTCAGCGTTGGACACCAAACGGCACCAACAATTATACAGTTAATGCCATACCTTACAAAGCCTACGTCATGAGTAATGGTCCAACTGTATGGCAAACAACAGTCGGTACAACGATCAACTCCAACACTCCAGTGCTGAATGTTACACCTAACCCTACTGGCGGAACTAATCAAATTGGTTACTTCATTAATTACTCCTCTTGCGCAGTCGCCAATTTACTCACTTCCGATACAACATGGGTTACTGTTAATAATGTAACTGCATCTGCTAATGGAGTTGATGATATCTGTTCTGCAGGAATTGGAGAAGCAACCGCATCCGGAGCTGGTGGTGTTGCGCCTTACTCTTTTCAATGGAACGACCCTAATAACCAAACAACTGCAACCGCAACTGGGCTTTTTGCAGGCACATACAACGTAGTCGTAACGGATGCCAATGGCTGCACTGCAAATACCAATGTAATTATCGGTGATGACCCTTTGCAACTCACAGGCACTACAACTTTAGTCTCCTGTCCAGGAGGAAATGATGGGACAGCTACTGTAAGCGTTAATCCTTCAGGGCCTGGAACAACTTATAATTGGTATGACGCAGGCGGACAAACTGGAGTTACAGCCACAGGTTTATCAGCAGGAACTTATCATGTTGAGGTCATTACAGATAATAATTGTACGGATACACTCGCTGTTACGATTTCAGAAATTCCTGCTATGGTCATCACTGCCACGAATGTTGTGGATGCCTCCTGCAACTCTGGAAGCGATGGGCAGGCGACCATCAATGTTACACAAGGAACTGCACCGTATACGTTTAATTGGGTAAGTGTAAACAGTAATGCAGCCACCGCTAGCAATCTCCCCGCGGGAATAAATACTGTGGAAGTAACCGATTCAAATGGCTGTGTGCAAACTTTTGATGTTACAATCGGAGAGCCACCAGCGCTGTTTGTTGCGAATCTTTCCGATGATCAAGTCATTTGCCAAGGGGATTCCGTGACGCTTTTTGCCCAAGGTGGTGGAGGAAGCAGTGCTTATTCCTTCAGTTGGACGAGTAATGGACAACCCTTTTCAAGTGGTGCAACGATAGATTATACCACGCAAATTGACTCGTCTGAAGTTTGTGTAACTGTTACCGAGGCTTGTGGCTCTCCACCAGCAACAGCCTGCTTAATTGTATCTTTTCCGGAAGACATTATCCCAGAGATTTCACCAAGCACTACAGGGGAATGTATTCCCGTCCCAGTCATATTTAACAATACCACAGCATCTAATGAAGTAGCCATGACAATTTGGGACTTTGGAGATGGTAATGTGGACACAACCCTTCAATTGAATACAACCTTTAATGAGTACACCAACTTTGGACTTTATGATGTAACCATGGAAATTATTTCAATTTACGGTTGTAGCTATACTCGAACTTTCTCAGAATTGATTGCTGGTTATCGTCACCCAGTTGCAAGCTTTTACTTAAACCCTGAACCTGCTACTGTTTTCGACCCAACAGTCCAAGGAATGAATCAATCATCTCCTGATGCAATATTCTTTAGCTGGTCTGCTCCAGGTGCTCAACCAGAGAGTAGCAATGAAGAGTTTCCATTGTTCCAATATCCAAATGAGGAGGCGGACTACCCTATTTATCTGGTGGTAGAAACTGCTTTTGGATGTCGTGATTCTTCCGAAAGGATTGCCAGAATAGAAAATGAAATTCAGCTTTTTGCTCCAAACACTTTCACCCCCGATGGTGATTCGTTTAACGATAGATGGAGGGTACACATTAGTGGAATTGATATTTTCGATTTTCACCTCCGCATATTTAATAGATGGGGGGAGCTCGTTTTCGAATCATTCGATCCTGATGGAGAATGGGACGGCACTTACGGCGGCAGAAAAGTACAAGACGGAGTTTACATTTGGTTAATTTCAGCAGCAGACTTGAATACCGATAAAAAACAACATTTCAAAGGATTTATTAATGTACTAAGATAGACAGCCCATTTAGAAACTAGGAGTCCATTACTCTGTAATTTATGACAATGATACTAGGCAAATCTTAATACCTTTAGTTTAGTTAGTCTTAAATCACTTTTGCACCATCGATTAAACCGAAAAAATCATTTACTTTGTAACAACGCCATTAGGCGAAAATTGGAAATAGTAATGAATATTTTATTAGTTGAAGATGATATTACGTTACACCGGAACATTGTTGCGGCCTTGGAAGCGGATGGATTTTTCGTTGATGGCTGTTATGATGGTGCCTTTGTCATCAAAACTTTCCAGAAAAAAAAATATGAACTGGTTATTCTGGATATTAATTTACCAGGAAAAAATGGTTTTGAGTTGTGCAAAGCAATTAGAGAAATCGACAAAATAGTTCCTATATTATTTCTCACGGCATTTAATGATTTAGAAGATAAAATAGAGGGCTTTAATGCTGGAGCTGATGACTACCTGACCAAACCCTTTTTTATCCGAGAACTTTTACTTCGCGTGCATGCACTAATCAAAAGAAGCAATCAAGAACTACTCAAACCTCGAAACGAAATATTGCATTTTGCAGGTATTATACTTGACAATCTGAATAAAACAGTATTACGAGAAGATCAAAAAATTGAACTTACGCCAAGAGAATTTCAAATACTTAAAATTTTATTGAAAAACCCAGGCGAAATTGTTTCTAAAGTCGATCTTTTAAAAGAAATATGGGGGAATTCATTCGATGGCAACTCCAATACGATTGAGGTATATATCAATTTTTTACGCAAAAAAATAGATAAACCTTTTCAGAAAAACACCATTCGCACCAAAATTGGTTTCGGTTATTACTTAGTTGACGAATGAAAATACGCAACCGCATATTACTTTACTTTGCAAGTACCACGATCCTAGTATCAGGTTTTGCGATGGTACTCATTTACTTTATTTTTTCTGAATATCGTGAGGAGCAATTTCAACAATTGCAAAACAGAAAAATCCTACAAAACATACGATTATTAGAGAAGTTCGAAAAGGAAAGTGCCATTATCTCCAATCTTTTAGATGCACAAGACATCAATGATTTTTACGATGAAAAACTATTTATTTATGATGCCAATAAGGAACTATTATTTGCCAGTTTAGACAGCCTAGACGTAGAAAAAGCCTCAAAAGTATTGGCAGAGCTCTCCCCAACTTCGACTTGGTTTGAAACCAAAGAAGGTGAATACGATTTAATTGGTATATACACCAAATTTGATGGAAATGAGTACTATGCTATTTCGAAAGCTTATGATGAATTTGGCATGGCTAAACTTACTTTTCTACGGTCCATTTTGTTGCTTATCTTCCTATTTATAAGTGTCACTGTCACAATACTTTCTTTTTACATATCAAA
>JAFIEX010000275.1 GCA_020832365.1 Crocinitomicaceae bacterium | reverse complement strand
AAGAAGGTGAATACGATTTAATTGGTATATACACCGAATTTGATGGAAATGAGTACTATGCTATTTCGAAAGCTTATGATGAATTTGGTATGGTTAAACTTACTTTTCTGCGGTCCATTTTGTTGTTTATCTTTCTATTTATAAGTATCACTGTCACAATACTTTCTTTTTACATGTCAAAGAAAATTGCAAATCCCATTACTTCTCTAGCCAAAAAGCTAAACAAATATAATTTTGGACAAAACAACTTGGAAACAATTGAAGAAAACAGCGAATATTTCGAAGTCAATTTTCTAATCAAAAAATTTAATCAATTAGCCAAGAGAACAAATACGGCATTTTCTTTTCAAAAACATTCTATTCAGCACATATCTCATCAGTTAAAGACACCACTTTCTGTTATTGTTTCAGAATTAGAACGCGTAAAAACAAGCACGAATGACTCAGGACTTCAACAAGAAATAGGAAGACTAATAAGCAAAGCACAATCTTTAGGACGTATTGTAAATGCTTTGCTTCAAATCACAAAAGTAGAATCATCAAAACATTTGACCTTCAATCAATTTAGAATTGATGAAATGTTATTTGATATTGTGCAAGAGCTGCAAATTATAGCACCAGCATTTCGATTTGAATTTAGTTTCGCTGACGAACAAATACAAGAAGAACTGTTAATAATACAAGGTCATGAGAATCTTATTAAACAAGCGTTCTACAATCTCATGCATAACTGCACTAAATTCAGCACTAATCAAACAGCGAAAATAACAATAGGTGTACAAAACCAAAGTCAATTACGGGTTGAAATCTGTAACCCAGGGGAAACATTAAGTGAGACAGAAGAGCAATTCTTATTTCATCACTTTTTTAGAGGCAACAATAGTAAAAAATCAGATGGTTTTGGTCTTGGATTAGTACTCAGCAAGAAAATATTTGACCTACACAACATAGGTGTAAGTTATGTAAAGCCCAACGAAAACACGAATGTTTTTAGTGTACTTTTTGCAGAAAAACTAAAAAGCAATACTTAATTGCTCCATTTGTTGTTGCGCATTTCTTAACAAGTATTTCAAAGCATTCATTTCTTTTTCTAATAAAGCTACTTTGATATACAAGTGATCATTACCTCCTTCAATGAAAAGATAATCTATTGAATTAGTAAAAACATTTGTAATCTCATCCATGTGCTTTAATCCTGCAGTTGCACTTTGTACATCAATGAGTAATTCTATCGGGTTAACACCCAATTCAACCAAATTTGTGCGAATCGGCACATTATGCTCAACCCAATCTGCTCCGCTCCTTTTTTCCAATCGAATTTGCCCTTTGTCTAATTGCACATTTGTTTGATCATCTATGCTAAAAGCACCATTTTTCTGATTTAAGAAACCATCCTCAGCTAATAAAGCTAACAATTCTTGAATATCATTATATACTGCTCCAGCTCCAATAAAAACATCATAGTCTTTAATTCCTCCCATTGCAATAGAACTACCCAAATTATAGGCACTTATACCGATTTGACCATTCGTTAGATCGCTCATACCATTTTTAGCAAAACTTTTGATGAACATACCAGCAGTTCCAAATTCTTTAAATAAATCATCGTAAAGGTTCATGTCAAATTCCTGCATAATCGACTCCAATCTTCCCATATCTAGCTGCAGGTTTCCAATCATCCATGGCTCACTATTCAATACTTTTATATTCTGTCTTCTTAACCAATCCGCATCTACATTTGAACTAAAAAACATCCGATCTTTAAGGGCATCATTGAAAAGATAATCATTCGCAAAAATGATTTCACCATCATCAAAAGTGAGACTCATTTTAAAGAACGAACCCTCTGTGAGTTGTCGCCATTTTGCTTGCTGTTCTTCGGGTAATTTGTTTAAGTCTGTATTTGCTGTGCCATACAAGTAATCCAAATTCGTGGCTATTAACAAATCCTCCTTTCCATTTAGATCATAACCATCATTTATCGGAGTTTTTTCTGACATAACCAATGCAAAAGTTTTTTCTAATGCTGGAATCAAATCGGATACCTGATTGTCATTAAAAGCAATAAGTACATCTTGATTAAATCCAATGGCAATTCCCATCTCCTCAACGAATTTAAGACCTGATTTTGATTCTTTTATTAAATACCCTGCCTTCTTTAAATATTTTTCAATGGATTCAAAATCATTCACCGCGACAAAAATTGCAAATCTACTTGGCGTCAAGTTTTTGGTCAATGGTCCATCAATCGCAAAAAACAATTGCTGCTTAATATCAATCGCCTTTTCGATTTCCGTCAGCTCCTCGCTTACAACAGCCCCGAATAAAGGAGACGATTTAATCTCCGATTTTTCTATTAACTGTAAAAAATCAATTTTACCAAAAGCAATGGTTGATTGGCTATCCGATAGGTATCTAGCAAAAACATCAGAGAGCATTTGTTTTTCACCTTTTTTTTGACACCCTACAGCTAAAAAAAAGATAGGTATCAGGATGAAAGTGGCTAAGGACAAATTGATTTTCTTCATAGCAAAAAACAGTTTAAATTTCAAAAAAAATAAATAACGTTATTCTTCTTCGTCTGACTGAACTTGTTTTAGTGCAGCGATATTTTCTGGCAAATATTCAAAAAATGTATCACCACGGAGACCTAATCGCAAACACTCTAAAGGAATAACATCGTTAGGCGCAATATTACCTAAATTAACATTAGCACCGAATAACTTAATAAACCATACTTGTTGATTCTTTTTAGGGGCTTCCCAAAGAATATCTTCAGGAGCAACTTTTGAAATTATTTTATTAATCAAAAAAGTATGTGCTGTGCCATTAGGGCGAAAAACACCAACATTACCGCTTTCTCTACCTTCAGCAATTACCTTCCAAGAACCTGCTTGTAGCTCTGTAGTCATCATTTTAATCCATTTTGCTGGAGAAATTAATATTCCAGCATCTTTAGATCCCACCTCTGACATGATTGTTCTATCCGCACTCATTCTTCTAATCAATTCGCATTTTTGATCATGAGGGATGATAATAGAGCCATCAGATATTTCCGCAAGGTCCATATCATAGTCATCCAACATTCGAAAATACTGTTCTTCCATGCCCCGAGCATAGAATACCTCGAACAAAGTCCCGCCAAAA
>JAFIEX010000274.1 GCA_020832365.1 Crocinitomicaceae bacterium | reverse complement strand
AGAAAACATTGCAGCATTTCCCGAGAGTTGATGGGGATTGGTTAATTACAGGACAGCAAAAAAAAGAAAAAAGTATTCCGCCAGGAAAAGTTGAAACAACACCAGATCAAAGTGAGACGAATACAGAACCAAAAGAAGAACATATTCCATTGGTTAATAGGGAAGAAGTGAGCTCAAAAAGAACGGTTCGTTTAATATGTTTTTATGATGATGGTACTTTTGAGGAATTTCACACAAAAAAAACTAACGAATAACACCTGACCCTAACAACTGGTCTCCTAGGTAAAAAGCACAAAACTGACCTGGCGTTATACCTCGTTGTAATTCTGTAAATAATACAAAAGTTCTATTGTTTTTTCTAATTAACTGGCCGCTTTGTAAAGGTTGTCGATAACGAATTCTAAAGTTCAATTCGACAGGTTGATTCTCCTTAATTTCAAGCATCGAACTATTTACAATAATTGATTGATTTTCAATTTCTAAAGCCCATTTGTTTAAACCTCCATGTTCATCTTTTTGACCTGTATAAACCAAGTTGCTTTCCGTATCTAAACCAATAACAAAAGAAGGGAAGGGGCGACCACCAATCTGAAGTCCTTTACGTTGACCTATGGTATAAAAATGTGCACCATCATGTTCACCAACACAAAGGCCATCTTCCGCTTCAAAATGAATTTTTTCTGATAGTTGCTCAACGTTTTCAAGGTTTACAGCGAGGTTATGATAGCGTAATACTTTAGGGTGATTTGACGGAATTTCAATAATGTGACCTTTTTTAACATTTAGTTGCTGTTGTAAAAATACAGGTAAACTAATTTTTCCCACAAAACAGAGCCCTTGAGAATCTTTTTTTCCAGCGGTTATTAATCCTTGCTTAGCGGCAATATTTCGCACTTCAGTTTTCTGTAAATGACCAATAGGAAAAAGTACCTTCTGCAATTGGGCTTGGGTCAATTGGCAAAGGAAATAGGATTGATCTTTGGAGCGATCAGCACCGGACAGTAATTGCGTTTCACCATTTTCTGCTAGATGAGTTCTACAATAATGACCAGTAGCTACATAATCTGCACCAAGTTGCATGGCGGCATTTAAAAACACATCGAACTTAATTTCACGATTGCAGAGAACATCTGGATTGGGGGTACGACCAGCAGCATATTCCGCAAACATGTAATTCACTATTCGTTCTCTGTATTCCTTGCTTAGATCCAATACTTGGAATGGAATCCCCAGTTGATTGGCAATCAATAAAGCATCGTTTGAGTCGTCAATCCAAGGACAATCATCCGACAGCGTGACAGATTCATCGTGCCAGTTTTTCATGAATATACCAATGACATCGTAACCTGCTTCTTTTAATAAATAGGCACTAACACTGGAATCTACACCACCTGATAACCCAACAACAATTCTTTTCATTTTAATATTTATTATACACGCAGGATTAGGTTTTAACCATATTCAACCGCATTCTGTCGTTTATATCAGTATGCGAGGACAAAGTTAAAATTAACGGCGCATTTAGCATGTCTTAATGGTGCATAATTTATGGGATTATAAAAAAAATGATTTATTACTATAACCAATGGTTTACAGATGTATTCAATTAAAGTGGATTTTCATTTTGTTATTCCGTTAGAAAGTTACAAAGTTGAAATAATGGATAATTGTACAAGGATTTCATTTTACAAATGTGATATATTTTGTCTTGAGATATTTGTATATATTTTTCATAATTTTTTTTCTTCGTGTTTTTCTTTATGTTGGTTTTTAGGCTCAAAATGTTTTATTGAATTACACTGTATTTCCTAAGATGAACTTAAATATTTATATTTCATATATTTTGTCTCATAATGGATTTGCGTTATGTTAATATAGCTTTGGTATCATCCCGAGTAATCTTGTAGGGTAGGAGTTACTTAGGTTTTTACTTCATTTTAAAGGGGCGCAAAAGTTTTATTCTTTCAGGTTTGAGATTCAAAATATATTTAGTTCATTTGTCCAAAAACAAAACAATGAACAAGAAAGACCTTTTTCTGCAAATGCTTGAGGATTCAAAACGAGACAATTTTGGATTTATTGGCACTGGAAATCCAGATGCTAAAATTCTGTTATTGGGTAAAGAAGTTGCTACCGATGATTCAGATGAGGAATACCACAAAAATCTCATTCAGTGGGAGAGAGATATTCAAAAAACAGTTTGGGATATTCCTACTCGTTTTTATGATGAGCGCACAAATTCTCCTTTATGTCCATATAAAGGTCAATATCTGAAAAGGTATGATAACAAAGATAATTGGGGAACAAGCGTCACTTGGATTAACTATCAAAAACTGCACAATCATATTTTTGGAGATAGTTATGGAAGAATAAATTTCCATAAGAACTTCTTCATTTCAGAGGTAAATGGTGTTCCTTCGAGAAAAACGAATGGTGCCGATACATCTACTGTAGAAAACCGAAAACTATTTTTTAGTAAGTCTAGTTACTTTCAAAACTTTCCTGTGGTAATATTGGGTGGGGTTGGATATTTTAAATTCTCAGAAAACCAGAATGAAATAGAGGAAATATTCGGTGTGAAATTCAAAGAAAAATGTCTTGCTGGTGGTAAAGAAAACCAACCGTATTGGTTGCATTGGAGCGAAGACGAAACTAAACTTGTGATAAACACTCATCAGTTGAGTATGAATATTTCAGACAAATTACTTCAAGAGATTGCAAATCATATTTCAAAACATTTACAGGCGCTACGTCATAAAAATTCCTTTATTCACTCGACACATAAGTGGTATAGTCAACCTAAAGAAGTTTTCAATGAGAAAGACTTCAACAACATAGAAGATTACCACGATTATTTGACTTGGCTATAATATCTGGGAAAGAATAAAACTGAGGGTTGCTTAGCGTGGAAAAATTGCGAATAAAACTTTTTGCATAAATTCTGGAAGAATGCAAAAAGTTTTATCGCAATGTGCGTGAGCTGTGCGGCTATTTATACATAACGTCTAATTATAGGACAAATCCTTCGAAAAGAAAATCTTTCTATTTACTGAAAGCGCAGTTTTACGAAGACATAATGTGACATTATAAGAAAAATCAATTTGTCTCATAATTAATATTATGTTAAATAGAACTATTTAAAGCTTTAATATGAT
>JAFIEX010000273.1 GCA_020832365.1 Crocinitomicaceae bacterium | reverse complement strand
CACAGCTATCCAAACTTTGATGTCTGCCGTATCTGTGCCATTCATTTTTTGTTTTTGGCTCTGGTTTTATATCACGTTTCGGATTATTGAGTATGGCTTTATGCTTTTGTAAATAGTCATACGCCAAAGGAAATTTCTTTTGAATAGTCGTTAAAGGAATTATGTCAACTCCTGTTTTTGTTGTTAGGTAAGGATAAATTACCCTTGCATTCGGTTTGAATGTTCTGTAAGTGTATAAATTATCTTCCCCTGATGAAGTTTGAAAGTAGGGTTTTGTTATTTCCTTTTCAATCTTGTAATCAACTCCTTTTTTTGTGAAATAGTAATGCTTTTTATCCTCTTTCGTTGGTGTGAAAATGTAAACATCATTTGCACTTGTCTGAATACCATTGAAAATATTGTCACTTCCAACCAAATCATTAAGTTTTACACTTTGAGAAACGATTTTATTGTAAGTGTTTGTTAATTCGGGTGGAACTAAAACCCAAACTTCACTATCCAATTCATCCGTTTTCTTTGAACCGTATTTTGCAGCATCCGGCTCTCTTACTTTCCAACTTTTCAGACTTCTTACTTCCGCATATTGGAAAGTTTTTTGCGGCTTCTTATTCAGAATTAGCAAACAAGTGTAGGTTGTTTTATCCGCAAAAACTTGATTTGCTCCAAATGAAACGATGGAGTTTAAATATTCTTTGTCTGCGAGTAATTCACGTAGTTTTTTACCTGCACCAACTTTTGTAAACTTGCTCGGAACGATATAGCCTAATATTCCATCATCAGCCAATAAATTGATTCCTTGTTCAAGAAAAAGGAAATATTTATCAAATTGCTTGTAAGCAGAATCAAAATTTGTTTTGTAAAGTGGTAATTCAAGCGGAGTAATATTTTTCATATCCTCCGACTTCATATAAGGCGGATTACCCACAATGACATCAAAGCGAAGTTTTGAAAAATCAAATGGATTAATAATTACCTGGTCTTTCTTGTTCGTTACTTGCTTCGGATTCAATAAACTGTTTCCGAAAAAAATATTTTCTGAAAGGTCGGGTAAAACAGGTTTTGTTTTGTTGGTTGAATTTACATCTTCACCCTCAAGTAATTTGAGAAGCAAACCAAATTTGGCTGCTTCAACTGCATTGTAATCTTTATCAACTCCGTAAATGCAATTCAATAAAAGTTGTCGCTTAATCTCAAACGGCAGTTTGTAGGTATTGATATTGGTTTGAATGAGTTTTGACTTGTCTCTTTTCAGGTAGTAATCAATCAGTATGTCATTGAGCAACTGAAACAATTCCAATAAAAAAGCTCCTGAACCGCAAGAAATATCAGTGAATTTCAGTTTAAGAATTTCCTTATCCGTTTTTCCTTCGCATTTTTTCAAAACGGTATTTCTTAAAATATCACTAATGATAAATGTTGGTGTAGTGATGATGTCACGGTCAACATTTTCAGGTTTCTTCACTAAAACAACTGAACCGCTTTGTACGGTCAATTTTTCTGAAAGGAAGATTTCATAAATGCTTCCCAAAACATCAGAAGAAAAAACGCTGAATGAATAGGGGCTTTCAGGGTAATACAACTGTTTGATAATAGTCCAAAATACCGAACTGATATTTTCTACAATCTTGTCTTTTAGCAATTGGTCAAAAAGTCCTGAATTATAACGTTTGTCAGCTTGTTCAAACTTTTTAATTAAGGCAATGAAATCATTCGTATTTGCAAACTTTAAAAGAGTTTGGTAATCTTCTAAATTTCTATCCTCACAAACACGAAGGAAAATAATTCTGTTGATGTAACTCTGAACAATGTCATTAAGTTGTTGCTCGTCAATTTTTTGGTCGTGTTTGAAAATTTCAGCACCAAGTGCCTTTCTCCATTCATTAATTTGATTTAGAAATAAATTGTCAATCGAGTATTGATTGATTTTGCTTTCAATTTCTTTCCATTCCGTTTCAAATGCTCCTGAATAAACGGATTCCTTTCCTAAAAACTGTTTGATTTCTTCAAACTTGCTTTCGTATTCAGTGTAATGGTATTTTTTTACAAGTGCTCTTTGGAAATTATCGTCTTTCTCAACTTTTACAGAAGTATCATAAATGATTAAGTATTCGAAGTTTGAAAGAACTGAAATTTTCAACTTGGCTGTAAATCCGTATCGTCTTACTTGTTTTGCTGTGTCGTTGTTTGATTCAATGGAAACACAAGGTTTCTTTGCTTCCAAAAAGTATTTTCTTTCAGAAAAAAGTCGGAAAGTATAATCAGGTTTTTTGGAGTGTTCAGAAGCATTTGCTTTCAATGCTTCTTCCAAAATTACTTCTCGTTCGTTGGTCGGTTTTCCTGCATTGTTTTTAATGTCCCAACCAAGCAACTCGAAAAACGGGTCTAAGAAATCACTGCGAAGCAGTGTTTCATTATACTTGCTTGTCAAGTAATAATCCCTGTCGGCTGTATATTTTTCTATGAGTTGCTTTATTGTCATTTCCTCTTATTCGCTTTTAAATATTTTGCTCTTTCCTCTGCTACTTTCAGTGCTTCTATTCCCAAATCTTCATCCTGAATTTCATACAAAATCTTATCGCTTAGGAATGAAACCAAAAGTTCGTCTGGGTTGTAATCGTATATGTCGGCAAGTTTGAGAACTACTTCTTTTGTGATTTTCCGCTCCCCACGTTCCATTTTGCTCAAAATAGCAACATCAATGTCGAGCAATGCAGCAACTTTCCGTAATGGAAGTTCCTTTTCTTCTCTGATGTGTCTTAGCTTTTCGCCTATCGTTTCTGTTGACATAACCTCTATTGACATAATGTGTCAAAATTAGAAAAAGATTTTTGATTTGTCTTCACTTATTTCAAATTATTTTCAACATTCTTGTCGAGCGTTGGGAAATTGGCTCTTTTGCAAAACTTGGGTCGTGGGTCGGCTCGTGTGGTTTTGCAAATGTGCCAATGTGCGTTGGCTAAAATTATTTTTTAAAATGTGCGGTGGGAAAATTTTTAAAACATTCGGGTCGGTTTGTGTGTCGCCAAAGTCAGTTCGTTAGTTTTAGTCAAGATATCAAAGTTCGTTTTTCAGATGTCTGTTTTTTCGGAGTACTGTCGTTCTCTAGGCTTGCTTACAACGGTTGGCGGACTGGCACTGGCGGCTACCACGTATGTATGTTTGCCGCTTGGG
>JAFIEX010000272.1 GCA_020832365.1 Crocinitomicaceae bacterium | reverse complement strand
GTTTATTTCAACCAAATAAAAGCCGATAATTTTGAAACAGGCGGTGTACCTGCTTTAACCTTTCGAATGACGAAAATGCTTTCCAATGAGTTTTCCTTTTCGGTGAATGCGATTTACAACAGTTGGAACGGTGAGTTTAGCTATGTACCAGAAATTTATGATGACCAATGGAACCTTATTGGTGAACCAGAAATCACCACCTATGCTGTTCAGCGCTTTCGCTTTCAAATTGGGGTAAATTATCACCTCGATGAAATTACGGTTGAAAACTTGGACTTATACGGTAGCTTTTTGATTGGAACAAATAATATTTGGTCAAATTATCGCTCTGAAATGGAGTCTTTTTCGCTGGTAAATTTAGGTTACCTCAGTGGTGTATCAATGTTGGTTGACTTTCCTGTTTCTTTTAATTTGCGTATCGGTATGCGCTACATGTTATCTGACAAACTTGGATTAGTTGCAGATATTGGTATAGGGGGACCAACAATTGCTGGAGGGTTAACGTATAGAATTAGAAAATAATTGATCATGCTCAGAATACTTAGTACCGTATACCTGTTTTTCATCGTTCAATTGTCAGTTGCTCAGGGAACCTTTGTGGAAAAACCACTTATCGAAATTTATTCGCCAGGTGATGTGATGATTACTTTCTTTGGTTCCTATCCAAATTTTGAAAGGTACTTGCTTACGCGCGCATTATCGCCGGAAAATAACAGTCTCGAAAAGTTCAACATGAATGGTGTCGCACCTGTTGGTCTGCGTGCCGACCTATTTTTCAACAGCAATTTCAGCGGTACGCTTGAAGCGATGTTGAACAATTGGAATTTACGTTACACCAATAACAATGTTGATGTCAATGCAAGCATGACGCAATTTCGTATGCTGATCGGTTTTAACTATCACATTCTTGACCACAACGTCGAAGACCTCAACTTGTACAGTGGCTTTGCGATAGGCACCAATAGCAGGACTTTTAATAGAACCGCTAGCGTTGACAACTACGCTTATCCATCCGTCTTAGCCATCGAGAACTTTATCGGCTTTCCACTATCTTTTCGCTACCGATTTGGAGCGAGATATTTCTTTAGCGAGCAATGGGCAATGAGCACAGAATTAGGTGTTGGAGGTCCAATAATTTCACTTGGCATTAGTTACAGAAGGTAAGTGCCCGAAGTTAGATTTCAACGTATGCAATAGGCTTTAGCCCTAATAGTACACCGCATACTGTTAAATGTTAAAAACAGCGCCATCTTTTGCAGCAAAGACATTTTCAAAAATAACTTTGGCCTCGGCTAAATGTTGTTCTTCATCATCATAGCGCGCAGAAAAGTGACCTAAGATTAATCTTTTAGCATTGGCTTTCAATGCAATACTGGCAGCTTGTGCCGCTGTACTGTGTCCTGTCTTAAATGCTCGGTCAGCAAAAGCATTGGTAAATGTCGCTTCATGGTATAATAAATCCACATCTTGTATATGGGGTAAAATCGCCGTGGTGTATGCCGTGTCGGAACAAAACGCATAAGACTTGGCAGGCTTGCCTGGAATGGTTACATCCGCAGAGCGCACAACCCTGCCTTCATTGTCCGTAATGTCATCGCCTTGAATGAGCTTAGCAATGTACGACACACTCACGCCAGTGGCATCAAATGCGGCTTTATCCAATCGTCGCTTGTTGGGCTTTTCCATTAGGCGGTAACCAAATGTTGTAATGCGGTGCGCTAATGGAAAAGCATGAATAGCTAAACATTTATCCTCATAAACTACACCTGAAAAACCCGCTGGTAAAATATGAAAATCCAAAGGAAAAAAATCACCGTGCCCAACTAAATCCAATTGCGCCGAAATCAATTCTTTCAAACCTTCTGGCCCAATGATGCGTAAGGCACTTGTCCGCCCCATTAATTGCATGGTCGATAATAAGCCCGCCAATCCAAAAACATGGTCGCCATGTAAATGGCTAATACAAATGATGTCTATCTTTTGAAATTTGAGGCGAAAACGACGAAACTGAATTTGTGTTCCCTCGCCACAATCGATTAAGATATTTCTTTGAAAACAACTGATTAAATGTGCTGTTGTACCTCTTTGTAAAGTAGGAATTGCGGCTCCTGAACCTAAAATGAATACTTTAAAATCCATTATTCCGCTTGGCCGTCTTTCAACAAGGAAATCGCATCTGGTAAATTCGTTTCTATAGCCAATACCCGGTGTAACTGCGCTATTTCAATCATCTTTTGAACGTTAGGCTGCAAGGCTGCCAGTACCATCTGACCACCCGATCCTTTACACATGCGATTGGCGGTTAAGATTGCACTCAATCCTGAAGAGTCACAATAGGAAGTGTCCAACAAGTAAATAATCATGTTATTCACATTGTTCTTGTTTTCAGCAAGGACAATAGATTTAAATTCAGATGCATTGGAAGCATCCAACTTATCCACCTTTGACTGAATGACTATATATCCATCTTGTTGTTCAACTTCAAAGTTCATTTTTATCTATTTGATTCAAAATTAACAAAAATATTTTAACGCTTGCTAGTTTCTATCTATCTGTGCAGCTAATAAATAAATCACAGCCATCCTTATGGCAACACCATTTTCTACTTGGTTCAAAATAATTGCGTGCTCACCATCAGCAACATCACTTGTAATTTCAACGCCCCTGTTGATTGGCCCTGGGTGCATCACGACTATTTCCTTATCTAAACTATCCAACATTGCCTTATTTAATCCAAAGAGACTTGTATATTCTCGTAAAGATGGAAAAAATTGGATATCTTGTCGTTCCAACTGAATACGCAACATGTTAGCCACATCGCACCACGATAGCGCCTCACGCAAATTGTGACTCACTTTTACGCCAAGGTCCCCAATATATTTCGGAATCAATGTAGTTGGGCCACAAACCATCACTTCTGCACCTATTTTTTGTAAGGCATAAATATTGGACAATGCCACGCGAGAATGAATAATATCTCCGACAATTACCACTTTTTTACCTGCTACCTCTCCTAATTTTTCTCGTATAGAATAGCAATCCAAAAGGGCTTGCGTTGGATGTTCATGTGTACCATCTCCAGCATTGATCACCTTCGCTTTTATTTTTTTTGTTAAAAATTGCGCCCCCCCAGGATTGGGAAGTGGCATTACCACCAAGTCTACTTTAATCGACAAAATGTTATT
>JAFIEX010000271.1 GCA_020832365.1 Crocinitomicaceae bacterium | reverse complement strand
GCAGCACAAGTTAAAAAATCAACCTGTAAATCTTCAACGTTAAAAGCATAGTGTCCCATAGTTTGGACAGTATCTGAATGAAAGTATGCTCCATATTTTTTACACATGCTTCCTACTTCATGAAGCGGTAAAAGTGTTCCTATTTCATTGTTGGCATGCATTAGAGACACCAAAGTTTTTGCCGCATTATGCTCCAGTAATTGGGAAAGATGATTTAAGTTCACGTTGCCCTTCCTGTCCAACTCTAGAAAAACCAATTCTACTCCTTTCTTATCCTTTAAGAATTCCGCGGTATGTAATACAGCATGGTGTTCTATTGGTGTTGTGATGATGCGATTAACGCCTAAATGGTCAACCGCACATTGTAAGGCCATATTATCTGCTTCCGTTCCACCTGAGGTGAAAATTATTTCCGAAGGAAGCGCATGAATAGAGCTTGCGATTTCTCTGCGAGCTATCTCCAGTAGCCCTTTACTTTTTCTACCAAAGAAATGTGTCGAAGAGGGATTTCCAAAATCCTCCCTCATCACTTCTAACATTCGATTTATCACCTCGTCAGCCATTGGAGTTGTTGCCGCGTTATCCAAATATACGTTCATAGCAAATTTTGTACAAAAATAACAAACCCTAAATTATAAGAAAGCTGATTTACGAGAATTGTTGAAATGCTATTATTACCTGATTATTTTGGGGTTAAGATTTAGCAAATATTCAGAACCTTTCATTACTTTTCCCAGAGAAAATCATAAGCATCAATTTCTCTAAATTTAATTCATAATATTGATTTTCCAACGCTAATAACAAAAGCGGATTTTCTATTGATAACCTCTTAAATTATTGTTTATATAAAAATCAAATATTGTTTATTTGAAAGCCAATTCAACTTATCATAAACCATGTTCGTTGTGATATAATTTATTATCTACAATATTACCATACGAAACACTCACAAGTATAATTTACCCTGCTAAAAAAAGCTTAGAAATTAGGCTCTAATTGATGTCGCTTTATATATTTTACCGTCCTTGACTTCATAAATCATCACCAAAAATAGAGGCTCATCGCTTCCTGCGCGACCAACAATGTATTCATAGTCCAAAACCTTGCTACCAATAACAGTCCTATTTAATAAAGTACTATGAAGATCAGGTGATTTTTGAAATAAATCAGCGTAAATTGCTTTTACAGCGTCCCATCCTTCTGCTACAGGGGTTTCATTTCCGTATTGATACACTTTAATATCCTCATGAAAAACAGCCATAAAAGCCTCTATATCGCCTGCATTGTATGCAATTAATTGATTTTCTACAACAACCTGAGGTATCTCCATAGGATTGAGCATTTCATCATTTTTTTGAGTAAAAGAAAATGAGGCCATAAAAAGCCCCATTAACAAAGAAACATTTATTAAGTTATTCATTCTAACCATCAAAAATATCAATTTCTGTAAAGTGTTGCCTTCACAGCTTTTACAATTCTTTCTACATTTGGTAAAGCCTCATTTATCAAAGATGTTGCAAAAGGGAAAGGTGTATCTGTCTGCGTAACGCGCATTACAGGTGCATCTAAATAATCAAAAGCATAGCGCTGTATATGGTAGGCAATTTCAGAAGAAATAGAAGCCAAAGGCCAAGACTCTTCAACTACCACACAACGATTGGTTTTCTTAATAGATTCCACTACGGCTGGGAAATCAATCGGTCTGATAGTTCGTAAATCGATTATCTCACAAGAAATCCCCTCTTTTTCTAATGCATCAGCTGCTTCAAAAGCAGTTTTAATAATTTTACCAAAAGTAACAATCGTTACATCCTTACCTTTGCGTTTAACATCGGCTACACCAATAGGTATTAAATATTCACCTTCTGGAATTTCCCCTTTATCACCATACATTTTTTCAGACTCCAAAAAAACAATAGGATCTTCATCTCTAATAGCAGATTTCAAAAGACCTTTTGCGTCAGCAGGGTTGGATGGAGTAATTACCTTAAGTCCAGGCACATGCGCATAAAACGCTTCAAAACTTTGAGAATGCGTTGCTGCCAATTGACCAGCCTGACCGTTTCCTCCTCTAAACACGATTGGACAGTGGTACTGACCTCCAGACATTTGTAACATTTTCGCTGCACTGTTGATAATTTGATCCGCAGCTAAAATCGCAAAGTTCCAAGTCATAAACTCAACGATAGGTCGTAATCCATTCATGGAGGCACCAACGGCAATACCAGCAAAACCAAGTTCTGCGATAGGCGTATCAATCACACGCTTTTCACCAAACTCGTCTAACATTCCCTGTGAAACTTTATAAGCACCATTATATTCTGCAACCTCTTCACCCATAAGGAAAACATTTTCATCCCTTCTCATCTCCTCTGACATGGCTTCTCTCAGTGCTTCTCTGAATTGAACTGTTCTCATCGTTCTATATTTTATCGTTATATTCTTTTTGAAGCGGTAAATCTAATGAAATTTTGGTATTCGTCAAGAAAGTTTTTATCAATAAATAGGTTTTACAATTAAATTAACGTCAAAACGACACTAAGTAATAGGATCTGGAAATTTTACTATGTGAACATTTTTTAATATCTAGAAACATAAATCAAGTAACAAAAGTTATTTAGGCATTGAAAGCTTATTAATAAGCCTGCTGCACTTTAGTATATGATTTTTTTTTACTTCGGTGCACATCTTAAATCCTAATACAAGTGTATCCGCTTAATTGTAACTGGAACGTTTGACCCATCATCGTAAACAAAAATCAATAAATTTGATTGCAGTAAATGCTTCGGTATGAGCACATCAGCTAATTGTTTCCGTTGTCTAAACAATCTTCTCCCCATGCTATCATAAACACTAATTTGCCCCACATTTTCTGTAATTACTTTAAAAAAATCTGGTAATTCATGAACTTCAAAGAATGGCGGAAGGAGCGCAAACTCCATATCAGATAATGCAAAATTAGTTAGTAACCAAACATCCGGTATCGCCAACCCACTGGAATCGATTCCGCCTGCAATCAACCAATTACCGCCACCTAGTTTTGCAATCCCAGCCAATCCTTTAGCAGCGAAAGGTACATCGGCAAAACGTTGAAATTGATTATTCATGAATCTATAGTTATCTCTGGTTCGTTGAGGGAAAACTTTTCCGAAACTATTAACACCAGCTATATCATACTCTTCTTCATTCCCTGCGAATGTAAACACTGTATTACCAT
>JAFIEX010000270.1 GCA_020832365.1 Crocinitomicaceae bacterium | reverse complement strand
CATGTAGGGTTTTAGAAGAAATGATAGCAGCCATCAGATAATATTTGGAATGAAACGAAGAAAAACGATTTCATTCCGCTTTTGCTCTTTGGAAAAAAGCCAATGCCGAACACATCATGCAATGGAAATCTCCTTGGGGGCAAGGTTTCCCGGGTTGGCACATAGAGTGTACAGCTATGAGCTCCAAATATCTAGGTATTCCTTTTGATATTCATGGAGGAGGTATGGATTTGAAATTTCCGCACCATGAAGCTGAAATTTGCCAAAGTTTAGGTGCTTTTGACAAACCTCCCGTAAACTATTGGTTACATAACAACATGGTTACCCTAAATGGACAAAAAATGGCCAAATCAAAGGGTAATTATATCACCTTAACTGAATTGTTTGAAGGCAAACATGAATTGCTTAAAAGAGCATACTCACCTATGGTAGTTCGGTTTTTTATTCTACAAGCTCATTATGGAAGTACCATTGATTTTTCAAACGAAAGCTTGATAGCTGCTGAAAATGCTTTACATAAATTGGAACTCATTTGTCAGAAATTAAGCAGCATCAACTCAAATGGAGATGAATCTGAAGATGTTAGATTAGAAAATGAAATAAATAGCGGTTGTGAAAAGTGCTATGAAGCTATGAATGATGATTTTAATACAGCTAAATTGATTGCAGCTCTGTTTGAATTGAGTAGACTCATTAATAAGGTTTCTGAAAATAAATTGTCACACCATTTAAGCAAAGCATGTGTAGAGAAATTGGTCAACACCTATTCTTCATTTTGGAGAGATGTTTTAGGTATGCGTGAAGAACAAAACCAATCTGAAATAGTAGACGATGTGTTGCAGATGGTTTTAGAACTAAGAAAAAAAGCAAAAGAAGAAAAAAACTATGCTTTTTCTGATTTTATACGTCAAAAATTAGAAACCATTGGTGTTCAATTGCAGGACGGGAAAGACGGTACTATCAATTTTACAATTAAGTAAGACAGATGAAAAATATTTTTGGAGAACCTTTACAATGCTGCTGTAAAAAGCCCTTAACGGGATTTTATAGAGATGGATTTTGTAGAACAAATAAAGAAGATAACGGCAAGCACGTTGTTTGTGCTATTGTTACGGCCGAATTTTTAGACTATTCCAAAAGTCAGGGAAATGATTTGATTACACCACGACCTGAATATAATTTTCCGGGATTAAAACCTGGAGATAAATGGTGTTTATGTGCCTTAAGGTGGAAAGAAGCTTTTGAGGCAGGTTGTGCACCAAAAGTGGTATTAGAAGCAACCGATGAAAGAGCTTTGGAATATATTAATATGAATGACCTTCTGAAACATGCCGAAAAAACAAATGCTTAAATTAGAATACTCCTATTTATCACTACCTGATAAGTTTTATCAATTGGTAAAACCTACCCCATTCATCAAGCCTGAATTGGTATTGATTAATAATGAACTTTTAGAACAACTGAATATTTCCCTAAAAAAACCAGAAGATATGCCATCATTATTATTAGATAGCCAATCTTCTTTTGCCCAAGCGTATGCTGGTCATCAATTTGGAGGCTTCACAAAATTGGGTGATGGACGAGCCATAGTAATGGGTGAATACATCACACCTGAAAATGAACGCATTGACATCCAGCTTAAAGGAAGTGGAAGAACCTTATATTCAAGAGGTGGAGACGGAAAAGCCACCTTGAAAGCGATGCTGAGAGAATACCTTATGAGTGAAGCCATACATCACTTAAAAATACCCAGTTCAAGAAGTTTATTTGTTGCAAAAACAGGGGAAGCTGTTAAAAGAGAGCGGGAAAATGATGGTGCTGTGGTGGCAAGACTAATGAAAAGTCATATCCGCATTGGTACGTTTGAGTATGCAAGACATTTTGGCTCAACTGAAGATTTACAATCACTCACAAATTACACTATCAATCGTTTATATTCTGAAATTTCACAAGCAGAAAATCTAGTATTGGCGTTCCTACAAAAAGTAATGTCTGTTCAGATTGAATTGGTAGTAAACTGGATGCGTGTTGGTTTTATTCATGGGGTAATGAACACGGACAATGTTTCCATAAGTGGCGAGACATTTGATTATGGCCCATGTGCTTTTATGAACACCTATCATCCTGATACCGTTTACAGCTCCATCGATACCAATGGAAGATATGCTTTTGGAAACCAAACCAAAATTACCAAATGGAATATCGCCAGATTTGCAGAAGCCTTGTTGCCAGTTTTGCATCCTGACTCTGATACAGCTTTACAACTAGCCCAAGCATGCATTGATAGTTTTGATAGTATTTGGAATGAAAAATATTACCAAATGATGCTTTTAAAATTAGGAATCGAAAACCCAACACCAGAACAATACCCTTTAGTGGATGAATTGCTAAAATTGATGCAAACGCTAAGACTAGATTATACGAATACATTTCTAGCCTTTTCCTATGATACTGGAAATGGAGATAATCCATTAAACGGACCAGAATTTAAGCCTTGGTTAGTTAAGTGGAAAAATACCTTCGATAGCTCAAATGGGGTTGTACAAGCAAGAAAAATAATGATAGCAAACAATCCAGCATTTATTCCACGAAATCATTTGGTGGAAGAAGCACTGGATGCTGCTGTTGATGGAGATACAAGCTTGTTTGAAAAATTGCTCTTAGTTTTAAGAAAGCCTTATCATTATCAAGAAAATATGGGCTATTATACTATTCCTCCAAATCAAAATTTCGAACATAGATACGCAACATATTGTGGCACATAATTTCATGAAATTCGATCTAAATAATTAGTAAACAATGAAAAAAAATATAGTATACCTTGTAGGTTGTATAGTTTGTATCGGAATAACTTATTTGGTTTTGCAAAACAACTATCAAAATAAGTTGGGCATCTTGACTACTGAACTAAGTGCAGACAAAGTATCTACTAAACGTCAAGAATTACTGGAAGCTTGGAAAGCATCGCAAAAGTTTACGCTGAAAATAGTAAACCAAATGCCCGATGAGTACTTTGAATTTCAGTACACCCCAGAGGCTATGACTTTTGCAGAACAATGGAGGCATTGTGCCATTTTTACTTGCAGCCAATTAGCAGGAAGGTTTAACTTGGAAGGGAATCCTTATGAAGACAAGTCAAAGCGACCACCAGTTGAACTGAACAAAGAAGAAGTAATTGCTGAGTTGAATAGAATGTACGATTATGTTTTTAAGGTGATTG
>JAFIEX010000269.1 GCA_020832365.1 Crocinitomicaceae bacterium | reverse complement strand
TTGCAGATTGAATTCTACCTGCTGCTGCTTTAGTCATTTTTGTTTTAGCCATTTTATAGGGTTTAATATGATGCTTACTGTATCCGTCGTTCAGCTTTGACGCCACGATTTTCAGGGGAATGTGGTAAACCGAAGTTGACTTAATTTCTTAGATTACTTAGAATATGATTGGTAACCTCTTCAGCTGTTAGATTACTCACATCTATCGTGTTGTCATAGTAATCAGGGTTAGTATAGTTTAGCCCATAAGAATTCAGAAATTGATCTTTAAATAATTCATTTCTAACCTCAATTGTTTTATAACTTTCATTCTTTCTTTGCGCTTTTCTTAGTCTATTTGAAGCTTCTTTCATTGTTATTTTTAGGAAGAAATGCTTTGCATCTGGCAAAAAATGAAATCCTAAACGATAATCGATTACTGCATTTTTAATGGTTTTACAGTGTTCAAGAAATTCGTTGTCTACTTTTTTATTTAATTCTGGATTTTTTTTGCATTCTTCTTGAAATTCAACAATACTCATGTTTTTCTTTTCTGCAATTTCTCGTGTGAAGTTTCCAATTGATAAAAATTGATAGACTAATTTTTTTGCTAGAAGATTAACAACTGTTGATTTACCAGAAGCAACTTCTCCAGATAAAGTAATTTTATTAGGTAGGTTTGAGTTGTTTTTCCAATCATAAATACCACCCCTTTTAATGAATTTTTCAGTGAAATAATTTACTTGTTGTATCGATGTTTCTATTCCTACCTCAAGGATTGGATCACTGTAATTGTGTTTACCCTTTTCATTATCATAAAATCTCCCTGCTGGATCAACCATAGCATAAGACCCCTGCATACTTTCGTTGTTTTCAATAACTATTTTAGTTCCTAAATCTTCTAATGATTTGTGTTTTGCGTTAAATTGGTCAAACTTTTCTTGAGAGATTTTAAATGCATCTACCTTTTCATCATTCTGTCCTTCAATAGGTAAAACCTGAAAAACTTTCCAACGAATGGGTTTAGCATAGGCGATGAAATCAGATAAATCTTCATGAACATTTTTAGCATGAACAACTGTATTGATTTTTAATCCGTAGTTATATGATTTGATTTTTTCAACTATTTCTTTGTATTGATTAACCTCAATAACTCTTTTCCCCACAATAGCCCTTCCAGAAGCTTTATTTGTTTCTTCTTTTAGGCTATCAACACTTAATGCTATCCAATCTAAGTAAGGCTGATTCTCTTCAAGAAATTGATCGGTTAATCTAGTTCCATTGGTAACAATCATGGTGGTTAATCCATAGTCCTTAGCTGTTCTTAGCAATTTACTCAACCAAGGACATAAAGTTGGTTCACCACCTGCAAAAGTGATTTTCTCAAATCCGAATTTTGCCAATTCTTTTACTACTTCAATCGCATCCTTCTCTGGAAGATGCCCTTTTGGTAAAATACTATTTTTGACATCTTGAAATGTTGCGAAACAAAACTTGCATCGCATGTTGCATGGTTCCCATAAGTGGTAATTTACTGCGGGTATTAATTTTGAGTTTTTCATACTGATTTGTTTTAAAGATTATCCTTTCGAGAATACAAACCAGATACTCTATAAACTCAAAGTATCGAATTTTCTAAAATATTGTCATTGTACATATATGTTTTAAGCTCTGTAAGATGCTTAAATTTTTTATTTCGTAAAGCCCAAATAAGCTCCAAATAATTTATTTTTTTAGCACCATCTTCAAATTCTTCATTGATTCTTTCAAAAGATGTGCTCACAAGCCACTTTTCTCGCGAAGCACTCAATTTATAGTGTTCTGGATGTTCTGTCAAAAACTTTTCAGCTTTAATTAGCTGATTTATCGCTTTCAGGTCGGAATTAACACTTTCGAAATGAGCATCTTTTAAGTTTGTCCTAAAATATGTGCGTTTCAACTGAATAAATAAATCAGACGAACCATCAGAAACAATAATATCAATATCTCCTTCATGCTGAAAAGATGGTATAAATGCATTCCATTGAGAATTATTCTCTTTAAATAGCCTTAAAAGTCCTTCTTCCATCTTTATTGACGATGACTTTCGTAAATCACCATTCTTGTCGTATTCTTTTAATAAAACTTGAGCTAAAGAATAAAACCATTCATTACGCGCAAAAAACATCATAGGACAAAATAAACATTCATCAATGACGACAAAGGGTGTATGCCACACATCGTATCCAATTCTGTGACGGTTAAACCGATATCTTTCTGTTATTTTATAGCTAAAGTGACATACAATTTCATTAAAAACGTTTTTTTGTTCTGGACTAGCTGCTTGAAGATTATGACTTATATATTTTTCTTTTGTCATAAAGAAATAAGGAAAACATTCAATATCTTTTACTTTATATAATTCATTTAACTGAAAATAAGACCATTGCCAAGAATTTGATTTAGGCCTTAACTCGTCAAGCTCTCTTTCATATCGAATAGTTTTTTTAAATGAATAGTCTATAAGCGGTTGCAGAATATCTTTCTTATGAATTTGGGTATCATGAATTTTAATCTCATCTAAATAAAGGTCTGAAAGAAGTTTCAGAGAAGATTGAGTAATAGCAATTAACTCAATCTTATTTTCCATATCAACTTCATGTCTCACATTTGGAAAAACGACTTCTTGATTCTTAATCAGCCTATGAGTTTCTTCAAATCCGACTTTTTTGTATCTTAAATTATTTAAAAAATAACGATTTCCATCCTTCTTCCAGTTGTCCATTTTAGAAACATCAAGGTATTCGATCCAGAACCTATTTCCCATAAAAACGGGATTTACATTCAAATCAAATGAGTAAGGTTCTATTGCTGCAGTGCTCCACCAAACCCAACGTGAAATTAAATCAAAACTTGCAAATAAGTTTTGATTTGGCAACTCGAAAGTAGTCCAGAAACCTTTTTCAAGCTTGTCAGTATCTGTATATTTAGATTGAGAATAATGCTCCGATAAATAAAATGAAATGATGAAATTGTAAGTTAAAGCGAGTTGATTTAAATTTTCATCACTATCGTCCATGTGTCTTTTGGTTTCCAGCCAATTTATTAAACTTCCCAAAAAGATTTCTGGCAAGTTGTTTTTCCAATCTTTAGAGTAATTTAAAATTTGACTCCATTCTTGCATATCTTTTTCATAAAGATATTTCCATGTTTGCTGATGAACTGATAGTCCTTTTGGTAGTTTTAGGGATCAGTCTCAAAAGTTGGGGAGAGATTTA
>JAFIEX010000011.1 GCA_020832365.1 Crocinitomicaceae bacterium | reverse complement strand
GTAGGACTATTAATAAATAAAAGTTAAATCTGTAAACTTTTTTTAGGACGGGTCATCGCGCCTCCACAGAGGGGAAAACCTCCACAGAGGGGAAAACCTCCACAGAGGGGAAAATCCCCACAGAAGAGGGCAAAATCCCTGGTGGTGCCACCAAAAACCACAATCCCATGCTACACCAAAATATTTCTAGGGTAATCAGATGGTACAAAGGCAGAACCACATTTGAATGTAGAAAAATAAACCCCAATTTTGAATGGCAGTTTAGGTTTTATGATCATATCATCCGAAACAGTTTTGCCTATCATAATATTGTGAAATATGTTGTTGAAAATCCTGAAAAATGGGGAAAAGAAAAGTAAGGCCTTCCACACTTTTGTCAATGTATAGAAGTATTTACCATTGATATTTATCAAAATAAATATATCAAAAATGGCGTGTTATATAACACGCCATTTTTGCATAAAACCAAACAATTTCTATAGATTCTTATCTCACAAACTTCTTGTGTAATTTCTCGTTTGCCGAGATGATTTGAACATTGTAAACACCAGGTGCAATATGTGATAGAGAAATCTCTTCTTTTTCTCCGAATTTCGCTTGACCAGAATAAATAAGTTGTCCGCTCATTGCGTAGATGTTTAAGGTTCCTTTATTTTTAATCATTGATAAATCTACAACTAGGCTTTCTTTCTTTGCATCAAAGAAGATAACCGAAAGATCTGCAACTAATTCAGCAGTGTTAGCAAGTGGGCAATTAGCCATATCCACCACAACTATATTTCTCGAGGTATTATCACTTAATCCACAACTATTCGTTGCAATTAATGAAATCTCAAAGAAACCTGGGTTGTTAAATTGTGAGCTAGCTATAGTCCCCAAAGCTGTGCTTGGACTACCGCCGTTAATGGTCCATGCAAACTGACTAGCACCGTCTGAGATTCCACCATTTAAACTTAAAGTTTGCCCCTCACAAATTGTATCACTGCTCATTAAGAAATTAGCAATTGGCGTCTGATTATCTACAACAATGGTGATTAACGATTCGCTAGAACATCCACCATTTTCTGCCAAAACAGAATATGTAGTTGTGTTATTTGGAGTAGCTACCGGGTTTGGACAGTTCGTGCAAGTTAAGCTTCCCCCAGGAGACCATGTTAAATTTCCTGAACTTGTGGCATTCAATTGTGCAGAGCCACCTGGACAGATCGTATCAGTACTTGCTGTTAATTGAACTGATGGTGGCGCACTAACAGTAACTTGAACACTATCAATGTGGAAGAAACCACAAACGTTTTCCGCTAGCATATATGCCCAATGCGAACCTGGACTGTTCATTACCACTTGAGGACTTAGTTGTGTTGGAAATGGTGAGGACGTACCATTGATAGCCCATTGCCAGGCAACTGTATTTGGTGAGTTCGACCCATCAAAAGTGATGTAGTCACCTACACAAACCTCTGTTGGATTAGCCTGGATGACGGCTTGAGGGGGTATGCTTGTGATTCTAGGATAAATATGCATAGAAAATTTAGAATTATTATTCGTAAGATTTTGATAACTATCCCACACCCCATTCAATTGAGCCCACATCGTATTAGGTCTAGAAGGATTGCTCGCAAAATTATCCGTAATTGCGCACGCAACTGTGTCACCTGCAACACCATTGGTTAAAGTGTATCCAACGAAGAAATCATTTGTTGGAACAGAAACCGCTTGATGAAAATTAATGTTGGTAATAAAAAAGGAACCTGGTCCAGGGCCAGTTACATTAGCTTCAATTTCAGAGATGGGCACTTGCTGAGAATAAAGAATATTCCCAGGTGACCCGTTCGCATTTGCAGCCCATACACGAATTGTGATAAATGAATTAGGATCATTGGTTTCTCCTTCCACAAAATAAAATCGTGCTCCTGTTACATTCGTTGGACCTAAGTTCGAATACTTGTCAGCCCAAGCACTAACTCCTAAGTTGTTATGTCCGGCTACATAACCTGAATTATTTGCAAAAGAGAAAGTATAATTCAAATCATTTGCCAAGGTATTAGAAATGGTGTCACACCCTGTTAGCGCCGTTACGGTAATATATCCATTTTTTGTTTCTGTATCTGTGCCGTTAGCATTAGAAACCGTTAAGCTTACTGGGTAAGTACCTGCGGTTGCATAGTTTACAGCTGGAGGGTTCTGACCATTAAAGGTCGCAGGGTTCCCTCCTGTAAAGGTCCACTGCCAAGATGTTGGATTATAAATAGATTGATCGGTAAAAGTTACGCTTTGACCTTCCATTATGGTCGTTTGGTTTGCCATGAAATTCGCTTCCGGTGCCCAGTTGAGTGTGCCAGATACACAGTTCATTGCGGCTAGGGCATTAATTCGTCCTGCTCCTAATTGACCAACAAAAGAAGGGTTGGCAGCGTCGATGTTGTCTGCACTACTTAATAAACATGTCTTTATATCATTAGGTGACAAGCCCGGGTTAAGGGAAAGCATTAATCCAGCTAGTCCAGCTACCATCGGGCTAGCCATTGATGTACCTTGCTTAACTTGGTAACCATTACCAGGAACGGTACTGTAAATTGCGCTTCCAGGTGCAGAGATGTCTATCCAAGAACCGAAGTTGGAAAATCCAGACTTGCTGTCTCCAAAAGTAGTGGAGGCAACAGCAATTACTTGTGAGAATCCAGCTGGGTAAAAAACAGATGATACATTGTCATTACCTGCTGCTGCAACTAAAACAATTCCTTGATTCGAAGCATGGGCAATAATGTTTTGTGCTGTCTGTGATGCTCCTGAACCACCCCATGACATGTTGATGACATCAGCGCCTGCTGCCACAGCGTATATTACGCCTTCATATCCATGCGTTACAGCTGTTGCTGAGTTTGTTGCTTTTACTGGGATTAATTTTAAATTATGTCCAATAGAAGCCATACCTATGCCATTATTGGTGGCAGCACCTGCAATTCCTGCAACGTGCGTTCCATGGTCGAAATTGTTGTTTGGAGGATTAGGGTTGTTATTCTGGTCTGCCGCATCCCAGCCACTTACATCGTCTACGTAACCATTGCCATCGTCGTCTATTCCGTTATTTGGAATTTCATTGGGATTAATCCAAATCGATGGCTGTAAGTCGGGATGGTTTCTTTGAACTGCGTCGTCAACAATAGCTACTTTAATAGTTGAACTCCCCGTGCTTATATTCCAAGCCGCTGCTGCATTTACTTGAAATAGATTCCACTGCGTAGAGCTGTTATAACTGGGGTCATTAACTGTTTTTTGTAAATAAGGAACCCGCTCTACATAATCAACTGTTTCGTCTTTTTCAATAACTCGAATTAAATTTTGTACAGCATGAATTTTAGAAAATTCTATACGATAAACGGTGTTTAATTTTGGATTGTTAACCATTGGAAAAGAATGGATGACAGTATGCACTCCAAATCTCTCAATTGCTTGTCCGAAATTTAAATCTGATAAAGTTACAGGCTTGGCAACTGCCTTGCCAGTTTCAAAATCCATAGTGGCTTTTTGCAATAAAGGTTGTTTGAGTTTGACCCAAATGGCACCATCTAAATAATCTTTGTGTACTGTTTGTGCAAGATTCATTGAAATAAAGCACAGTATCAGTGCTTTAATTAGTAGCAGTTTTTTCATGATTTCATATTTTTCGTTGTGGTAAAATTGCATTTTTTTTTTCAAATCACAAAAAATGTTTAAATAAAAATCTAGTTTGAACAATTAAACCTGTTAGTTGAATTTGTTGGTCTTGAATCTTTGCTGACACCTTTGTTCTTGTGATTAATTTCAAAACCAATTCAAATGTATGATTTTTGGTGTTATTTTTGCACTTGTAAAAATTGTATTTAAACTGTAGATATTGCAAGAGATAAAAGTCGAAATTACGGATGTGAATCCTGTTGAGTTATTTGGAGTAAATAACACCAAATTAAGACTCATTAAAAGTTATTACCCTACCCTGAAAATTGTTGCAAGAGGAAATGTTTTAGTGGCTTCTGGCGAAGAGGAGGCATTGCAAAATTTTGAGTTAAAAATTCAGCAACTTATTTTGCATATTTCCAAGTATAAAGAACTAACAGAAAACAACATTGATAACCTGATGTTAGAAGATCCACTTAGGATTCTCTCAGGTGATGGTTCTGAAGTGCTGGTGCACGGCAATGGTGGTGCGAAAATTAGAGCAAAGACTTTTAATCAGCGTAAATTAGTGGCAGCAATTAACACTAATGATATGGTTTTTGCTGTTGGTCCAGCGGGTACGGGGAAAACATACACTGCTGTGGCTTGTGCTGTTCGTGCATTAAAAAATAAACAGGTAAAACGTATTATTTTAACAAGACCTGCTGTTGAAGCTGGTGAAAATCTAGGTTTTTTACCAGGTGATATGAAGGAAAAACTAGACCCATACATGATGCCGCTTTACGACGCGCTACGTGATATGATTCCAGCTGAAAAACTGCTGAATTTTTTAGAGTTAGGTGTGATTGAAATTGCTCCGCTAGCATTTATGAGAGGACGAACGCTTGACAAGGCTTTTGTTATTTTGGATGAAGCCCAAAATTCAACAGTCAATCAAATGAAAATGTTTTTAACCAGAATGGGAATGTCCGCTAACTTCGTCATAACTGGTGATGTTTCTCAAATTGATTTACCTAAAAAACAGCAATCTGGTCTTACCTTTGCTTTAGATAGACTGAAGGAAGTAGAGGGAATTGGAATTGTGAGATTAAATAAAAATGATGTGATCCGACATCAACTGGTCAAAAGAATAATAGCAGCTTTAGAAAAAGAAGAAGATGAATAGTATAACCAACTTGGAGTTAACCTTCCCAAATCAGACAAATGTATATCACGGAAAGGTGCGTGATGTTTATAGTATAGGGGAAGATTTGTTAGTCATGGTCGCCTCTGACCGTATTTCTGCTTTTGATTATATTCTTCCCAAGGGAATCCCATTTAAAGGACAAGTTTTAAATCAAGTAGCAACGATGTTTTTGGAAGCAACTAGAGATATTGTTCCGAATTGGTTAATTGGTGTGCCAGACCCTAATGTTGCTGTAGGTTATCGCTGTGAACCCATCAAATTGGAAATGGTAATTAGAGGTTATTTGACTGGTCACGCTTGGCGCCAATATCAAAAAGGTGAACGTCTGCTGTGCGGTGTCGAAATGCCTGAAGGAATGAAAGAGAATCAAGCGTTTCCAGAGCCAATTATTACGCCTGCAACCAAAGCAGAGGAAGGGCATGATGAAGATATCTCAAGAGCAGAAATTTTAAGTCAAGGTATCGTTGATGAGCCAACTTATGTTGCGTTAGAAAAATATACCAAGGCATTGTTTCAAAGAGGCACAGAAATGGCTGCAGAAAGAGGACTGATCCTCGTAGATACTAAGTATGAGTTCGGCATGTATAATGGAGAAATAATGCTCATGGATGAAATCCACACGCCTGATTCTTCTCGCTATTTTTATGCAGAGGGTTATGCGGAGAGATTAGAGAATAATGAACCTCAAAAACAACTAAGTAAGGAGTTTGTGAGGCAATGGTTAATCGAAAATAATTTTCAAGGGTTAGATGGTCAGAGCATGCCATTTATGCCAGATGACTTCGTTGATTTGGTTACTGAACGCTACATTGAACTATACGAGAAAATTACTGGAAAAGCATTCGTTAAGTCATCTTATGAAGCTATTGAAAAACGCATTTATGAAAACACCTTGAGTTTTTTACAAGAACATAGTTTATAACTTGAAATATATCTAAGATAGTATTTGTTTATCTTTGTGCCTATGCAAGAAATGATTTTGATTTTGGATTTTGGGTCGCAATATACCCAGCTGATAGCCCGAAGAATACGTGAATTAAACGTATACAGTGAAATCCATCCTTGGAATAAATGCCCAGAAATCACCTCTAATATTAAAGGAGTTATTCTTTCTGGAAGTCCATTTTCCGTGCGAGATGAGAAATCTCCCAGACCAGATTTATCTATGTTCAAAGGCAAACTGCCACTTTTAGGTGTTTGTTTTGGCGCACAATATATGGCACATCATTTCGGTGGTGAAGTAGCGCCATCGGAAATTAGAGAGTATGGTAGAGCTAATTTATCCTTTGTAGATCGCTCTAATTCACTAACAACTGGTATTTCTGATCTTTCTCAAGTTTGGATGTCGCATGGTGACACCATAAAAAGTGTACCTAATAACTACAAAATCATAGCAAGTACAGAAGATGTTCGTGTGGCGGGTTATGCTATCGACGGAGAAAAAACTTATGGTATTCAATTCCATCCTGAGGTTTATCACTCTTTGGAGGGGCAGCAACTTATTAAAAACTTTGTTGTTGGAATTTGTGGTTGTCAACAAGACTGGACACCCGATGCCTTTGTGGACAGCACAGTAACAGCATTACAAGAAAAACTGGGAAATGATAGGGTCATACTTGGTTTGTCTGGAGGAGTAGATTCTTCTGTAGCAGCCATGTTGCTGCATAAAGCGATTGGAGCTAATTTATATTGTATATTCGTTAACAACGGCTTACTGAGAAAAAATGAATTTGAAAGCGTTTTAGATGGCTACAAGGGGATGGGGCTAAATGTAAAAGGTGTTGATGCTTCGGCGCTTTTTTACGATGCCTTAAAAGGATTAACAGATCCAGAGCTAAAACGCAAAGCCATTGGCAAAGTATTTGTTGATGTGTTCGATGACGAATCGAAGAAAGTGGAAAACGCAAAGTGGCTTGGACAAGGAACTATTTATCCTGATGTAATTGAATCGGTGTCTGTGAGCGGAGGTCCTTCTGCAACTATCAAGTCGCACCATAATGTTGGAGGATTACCAGATTATATGAAATTACAGGTTGTCGAACCGTTGCGTTTATTGTTTAAAGATGAAGTAAGGCGTGTAGGGAAATCATTGGGACTACCTGCTGCCATATTAGGAAGACACCCTTTTCCTGGCCCAGGGCTGGGTATTCGAATTTTAGGAGAAGTAACTGCAGAACGCGTGAGAATTTTACAAGAAGTAGACCATGTGTTTATCCAAGGGTTAAAAGACGCCGGTTTGTATGATGAAGTTTGGCAAGCAGGGGCAATATTCTTGCCTGTACAGTCTGTAGGCGTAATGGGAGACGAGCGAACGTATGAAAATGCTGTTGCGTTAAGAGCTGTTACAAGTACGGATGGCATGACAGCTGACTGGTGCCATTTACCTTATGAATTCTTAGCCAAGATTTCTAATAAAATTATCAATCAGGTGAAAGGGATAAATCGCGTAACCTACGATATCAGTTCAAAACCACCAGCAACGATAGAATGGGAATAAAAAGTCAACATATCATTGTTTTTATACTCTGCTTCTGTCAGAGTGCGCTTTTTTCACAAATGGGAGGCGTTGAAAAAATCGATGGAAAGTCCTTTAAGATTTATAATGTTCAAAAAGGAAATACTCTTTTTTCCCTGTCGAATGAATTGGGTGTTCCTGTGGATTCTATTATTCACTATAACCCAACTGTGGCAAGTGGACTGAAAATAGGCCAAAGGTTGCTTATTCCAATTCCCAATAATGAGTCAACTCCAGTAAAGGAGGAGCCAACTAGGTTTAAACAATACAAGCATGTTGTCAAAAAACAAGAAACTTTATTTGGTATCTCAAGAAAATACAACTGCTCAATTGACGATATTACGGCTGCTAATCCAGGAATAGAAAATGGTTTACAAATTGGACAATACCTTATGATCCCGTGTTTTCAAGAGGAAGAGGAGGAAGAATTATTGGATGACGATGATGTTACGCAAACAGATAAGGAAGGGGAAGATCCAGCACCTCCAATTTTTGTCATCCAAGATAGCATATTAAGATACACAGTCCAACCAGGAGAAACATTGTACAGTATTTCAAGGCGCTATATGGTTCCTATTAAGGAACTTAAAAAGCGCAATCACTTAACTTCTGATGATATTGCGGTTGGTTCGGTATTATTGATTCCTATTAAAAGTGAACATGATTTCACAATTGAAAGTCAACCAATCTCTATTGACTCACCTTTAGTTAAAATCAGAAGAAAGGAGAGTTATAATGTAGTTTTATTGCTTCCAGTAAAAATAAATAATAATCCGAGGGTTTTTTCGGGGTTGCTAGAGCCACAAACGCAGTTAGATAATGTAACAGGTTTTGCAATAGATTTTTTAATGGGAGCAAAAATAGCGCTTGATTCCCTTGAAAAACTTGGGTTAAACGCACAAGTTCATGTGTTAGATACGGAGGGTGCTAAGGAAAAAATGATACAATTATTGCAAATGCAGGTATTACAAGAAGCTGATTTAATTATTGGTCCTTTCTTTTCGCATAATATTGAAATAGTCGCACAATGGGCTCAAGAACACAAAAAAAATGTCATAATTCCTGTTACAGCTTCTGCAAAAACAATCGAAGGAAATCCTTATGTTTCTTTGTCTGTTCCTAGTGACTTGACCTTGATTGGCGGGTTAGCGAAGTATATTACTAAAAATCACTCGGAGGATAAGCTTTTTATTGTCAAAGGTATTACAAAAGAAGACCAGGATAGAAATCTATACTTCCAAAGAGTTCTGGAAATGTATGGCAGGCAAATGGGTAAAAGCATTAACTTAAGAGAAGTTTCTGGAGGTGCTTCTGGTAGAGAGTTTGCTAATCTTTTTGATTTAGATGCTCAGAATATTTTCATTTCATTTTCAGACAATGCCCAAGGGGTAATGCGATTCATAAATAACATTAATACTGCAAAAAATCAATCACCTAAACATGGAAGAGCAAAAGTTACCGTTTTTGGATTAAGAAACTGGCACAACATTGATCCGCTTAATAGCTATTATAAAAATCGATTTGAGCTTCATGTAGCGATGCCTAGCTTTGTAAATTATCAAGATGAAGCTGTTCTTGAATTTGTGCGTGACTACAGATTAAAATACAAAGCAGATGCATCCCAATTTAGTTTGCAGGGCTTTGATGTCGTGTTTTTTGCAATGAGTAAAAAGTTATTGGGCATACCTGTTGAATCAGGATTAATCAATCATTTCAATTTTGATGATTTGGGTCCAAACTATGGAGAAGAAAACACTTCAGCATTCATAGTTAGCCAGAAAGATTATGAGCTTCATTTAGTAGGTGTAGAAACTTACAGCCTATCAAGAAAAATATTTCCAGCAATTCAAGACACTATAAAGTCTGAAAATACCCTTCCTAAAGATGGAACAGATAATGAAGAGTGATATTGTAAGAGCATTTAAAAAGGTACAGGATTACATCTGCGGTGAATTAGAAAGACTTGATGGCGCAGCGAAATTTAAGGAGGACTTGTGGCAGCGAGAAGGCGGCGGCGGTGGAAGAACTAGGGTTATTCAACAAGGTGAAGTTTTCGAAAAAGGTGGCGTGAATTTTTCAGAAGTTTATGGACCGGTTTCTGACTTGATGCGTAAGCAATTGAAAATGGAAGGGGACGAGTTTTATGCTACGGGTGTTTCCATTGTTTTACACCCACATCACCCCTTTGTGCCAATTATGCACATGAATATTCGTTATTTTCAATTGGACGATAAGGACTATTGGTTTGGTGGAGGGATTGATATGACTCCGCATTACGTCGATAAGAAAATGGCAGCGAAATTCCATGATGGATTAAACAAAATTTGTCAAAAATACCACCCTGACTTTTATACAAATTTTAAAAAGTGGGCAGATGATTATTTTTTCATCCCACATCGAAATGAAACAAGAGGAGTTGGGGGAATTTTCTATGATCACCAACGCGCCTTAAACGATGTCACTAAAGAGGAGTTACTCCATTTCGCGATTGACTTAGGTAATGCATTTCCTCACTTGTACGAAGAACAGTATCTCGCTGGATACAAGAAAGAGTATTCTGAAGAAAATATACAATTCAGAAACCTGAGAAGAGGTAGATATGTGGAATTTAATCTGGTACATGATAGAGGAACACAGTTTGGACTTAAAACCGGCGGAAGAATTGAATCTATTTTAATGAGCCTTCCAGAACACGCATCCTGGTTATATAATTTTCAAGCTAAAACAGGTTCCCCAGAAGAATCAACATTATTGAGCCTAAAGAAAGATGTAGATTGGCTATCTTTACTAAAGTAGGTTTTAAATGTTTTTGCGATTGCTATCAAAAATATTTTTATATTTACTTGAATGAATCATAATATTCTTGGTAGATGGCAACAGTTTTTGAGGCAAGACTAATTGGAAATATCGGTAGAGATGCTACGGTTAATAAAATGGATAAAGGCGTTATAGCGATTAACTTTCCTGTTGCACACAATAAAAATTGGCGAGATAAGAGCTCAGGTGAAAACAAATCAAAAACAACATGGGTTAATTGTACGATTTGGAAAAAAGAGGGCGGTAATTTGCGCATTCTTGATTTTTTGAAAAGTGGAACTCTGGTAGAACTAACGGGAACGCCATTTGCAAAAGCATTTGTTCAGGAGGATGGATTTGTTCGCTCTGAAATACGATTGAATGTGTCCAAAACTAACATACTCCGATTGGGTAAACCGGCCTCGGAAGAAAGCTTTGAAGACAATCAGGATAGCCGAGATAATTATGATGAAATTAGTGATTTTACAATCGATGAAGACGATTTTTAGTCACCGACATTCGTTTTAAATGTTAATTTTTCTACTTTTTTCATAGAGTTTAAAGAATTGCTTATTTTCGTATAAAATAACCAAAGCTATGAAAAAATTATTTACTGCTACAATTGCATTTGTTTTTGCTAGTTTAACAGTTTGGTCGCAGAACCAAATTAATACTACTACTCAGAAAAATGAAGTAAAAGAAGTTCAAAAAGTAGAATCCAGGCAAGTAGAGGGAGCTGTCCTTTCTCCAGCCTCTAGTAATCGCAAGCCAACAAATAACGCGCAGTCTGAGGTGCAAAAAGGGGAGAGCGTAAGAATCACAGAACCTAGTGAAATTCGCGCTAAAAAAGTGTCTCCAGCAAGAATTGAGGAATAAATTAAACCAAATCTAAAACTTTTATTATGTTTCAACAGTTCAAAACTTGGAGCGCTGTATTTGTATTACTTGCGTGCTCTTTATTTTCAAATAGTCAATCTTTTTTTGAAGGATTTGATGATATTCCAACATCTTTAGCATTGCCTGCTGACTGGTTTATTGTGAATAATAGTACTTCTCCGGATCAAAATTGGCAGATTGGTAGCCCAACAGTAATGCCTGCGCAGGCTGGAGCTCCAGATACCTATGTGGCCGCTGGTTATTTTATGAGTAGCCAATCTTCCACATTCGGTGTTACTTTAAGTGCTTGGCTCATAACGCCGCATCGCATATTTAATAATGGTGATCAAATATCTTTTTATACGAGACAAGCTACCGCTGATTTTGCCGATCGATTGCAAGTTCGATTATCAACTAATGGCACTAGTACTAATGTGGGAACGACCCCTACCGCGGTTGGTGATTTTACAACATTGTTGCTAGACGTGAATCCTACACTTACTCCATCAGGTTTCCCAACTACATGGACGCAATATACAATCACCATTTCTGGTCTGTCAGGCCCAACTTCTGGAAGAGTTGCTTTTAGATATTTTGTAACCGATGGTGGTCCTGGAGGTCTGAATTCTGACTATATTGGCATTGATAGTTATGAGTATATTTCTACATTATCAGCGTCAAATAATGATTGTGCATCAGCGACAAGTTTAACGCATGGTCAGACATGTGTGCCAACACAAGGCTCCGTTCAAGGAGCCTCAGCATCAGGTGTTCCTGTTACCTGTGGGGGAACAGCAAATAACGATGTGTGGTATAGTTTTACAGCGACTAGTGCTAATGCAATTATTACTGTCGATCCTTCCGCATTATTAGACCCCGTAATGGAAATTTTTGACGGAACTTGTGGTAACTTGAATTCCATAGCTTGTGTAGATAACACCCTCGAAGGAGAGGCTGAATCTATTCAATTCACTAATTTAGTACCTGGTAATACATATTTCATAAGAGTTTACGACTGGTATGCAACCGCCCCAGGGACTGCGGATTTTGATATTTGTGTTGAGGAGTTTACCCCTTGTAATGTGCAACAACCTGCTGGTTCAATACCCGAAGGGGAAACTTGTGGCGCAGATATCAACGGGGGGTGTAACATGGCTGGATCACCACTTTTTTCACCAATTAACTGTGGAGATGTAATTTGGGGTAGTGCTTGGGCAAACAACGGAACCAGAGATTCTGACTGGTACAGCTTTTCGGTGAATGAGCCCACAACAGTCACTGCTACTGTCAACGCTGAGTTCCCCGCAATTGTTGCTATTATTGATGCTACAGATTGTAATGATTTGGTGATTTTATCATCGCAGGTCGTTTCTACATCATGCACACCAACTACTGTTTCGCACCAATTTACAGGGACAGGAAATTATGTGGTATTTGTTGCCCCTTCTTTATTTGAAGGCTACCCATGTGGTACTTTTAATAACTACAGCTTGGAGTTTGATATGGAAGTGAATGCACCAAACATTTCTGCTAATGGCCCAACTAATGTATGTGATGGAGATGTTGTTGAATTAAATAGTTCTGGAAATGGTGGGTTTGAATGGCTACTAGACGGAGCGGTTATTCCAGGAGCTAACACTAACCAATTTATCGCGGCTATGTCAGGAGATTATAGCGTCCACTTTACGGATCTGAATGGCTGCTCTGATACTTCTAACTTAATTAATGTTGTTATCGACCCAATTGATAATCCTTCTTTTAGTTTTCCAAACTTCTGCTTTGGAGCATCGAATGGAGCAACGAATATAGCAACTTCGGGAGGGGTGTTTTCTTTCGATCCGCTTCCTTTAGATGGTGCACAAATTAATCCTGTTAATGGTGAAATTTCTAATGAAACTTTAGGTACCGCTTACACGATTAAATACGTAACTAACGGAGTATGCCCTGACAGCTCTTTTGTAACCATAACTGTGCAGTCTTTGGATGATGCTTCTTTCACTTTCACTGATTTCTGTGAAAACACGACGCCACAAGTTACAAATATTGTTACCCCTGGTGGATCGTTTGACTTTGCAATACCACCAGCAGATGGTGCGCAAATTGATGGTGCAAGTGGTATCATTACCAACTTTACAGCTGGTACGACATATGAAGTGGCTTATACAACGCCAACCGGTACATGTCAGGCTTCAGAAACTGTTCAGGTAACTGTATTAGAAGCTCCAGAAGTAAGTGTTGTTTCTTCTGGTGATATTTGTTTAGGAGATGTTGTGGAATTAACTGCTTCTGGAGCAGACGGCTTTGTTTGGTCTAATAACCTAGGAACAAGTGCAGTCATTTCAGATCAGCCAAATGTGAATACAAACTATGAAGTGATTGGTCTTGACAACAACGGTTGCTCAGATACAGCGCAAGTGCAAATTATTGTAACACCAATTCCATCTGTGAGTGCTGGTTCTGACTTCACAGCATGTGAAATGGAGCAAATAACGCTTACAGCTGATAATCCAAATGGCGCTGCTATTGCTTGGGATAATGGTGTTGTTGATGGTCAGCCATTTAGTGCGCCTTCAGTTGCTACTAGTTTTGTTGTAACTGCTGATTTAAACAGTTGTATTGCAACTGATACGGTTCAGGTGAATATTAATCCCGCTCCAGAAGTACAATTGTTGCCATTGGATGATCTTTGTTTAGCGGATCCAGCAGTAACATTGACTGTTACTCCTACTGGTGGTAATCTTTCAGGAAACGGTGTTGTTGGTAATGATTTTAATCCAGCTGTGGCTGGTGTTGGAACGCATACGGTTACTTATGTTTATTCAGATGCCAATGGCTGCGAGGGAACTGCATTTATTGACGTAACAGTAGATGAGTGCCTTAACACTGTCAATGAAGATGGTGTCCAATTTATATGGAATATTTTCCCGAATCCTAACAATGGTAAATTCGTAATTGCTTTTTCAGGAGAAGTGCTTGTAAATCAAATTCAAGTGGTAGCTTTAGATGGAAAAATAGTCGCAAATATTTCAGTTGAAAAAATTCAGCAGGAAGTACCAATTCATTTAGATGGAATTGTTGCTGGTGTTTATTTTATTGAAACAGTAATTGAAAATCAAATTTTGAGAAAACGAATCGTTGTGCAGTAATGGTACAATAAACGTTTTAATTTATTTTACGAGCGACTATTTTGGTCGCTCGTTTTTGTTTTACTTTTAGAATTATGATTTTTGCTTCATTTTTGCATATAAATATTGAAGTAGAAAGAAATGTGAAGAATTATTTTTAACTTCGTTTGCTCCTTTAATGGGTTTATTTGTTAAAAACTTCATCATGAAAAAAATTCTTTTCCCAACAGATTTTTCCAGTGCAGCGGAAAATGCTTTTTTAAATGCATTGGCATTAGCACAGAAAATTGATGCTTCAGTAACTTTGTTACATGTATATCAACTTCCAGAACTGGGAAGGTCGTTAAAAACCACGACAAAAGAAGTTTATGAAATGATGGAAATGGAGGAGCTGGAGGCTTTTAAGAAGTCGGTAAATAAACTTCGGGAGTTGGCCGAAGAAAAAAATTATGGTTCTATTGATTTAGACCATATTATGGCTGAAGGTGAAACAGTTTATCAGATTACTAAGATAGCTAAGAAAATTGAGGCGAATTACATAGTACTAGGAACAACTGGTGCAACAGGGTTAAAAGAAATTTTCCTTGGTTCTGTTGCTAGTGGTGTAATTGATGAGTCAAGTGTAAAGGTGATCTCTGTTCCAGAAAAAACGGTTCATCACCAAACAATAGAACGAATTGCTTACCTCACCAATTATCAAACTGAAGAAATCCCTGTGTTTCATGAAGTAATTGAGTTAGCTAAAATGTATAACGCGCAAGTCTATTGCCTACATTTTGATGGTGATGATTCTTGCAAACAAGGTGAGGAAATGCAGGCATGGAAGGAAAAGGTATCGTCAGCTTATGGCAAAATAAACTACAGCGTTTTTACTGGTAATGATTTTGAAGAAGAGCTACTAAAATTTAATGACAAAGAAGATTTACACTTACTAGCGGTTTTGCCAAGAAAGAAAAATATTTTTGCGCGACTATTTAGTAAAAGTGTTTCCAAAAGAATCGCTCATCACTTGAATATTCCGCTGCTGACATTTCCAAAAATTTAAGGTTTGAAGAACAGTAATTTTTCTAACCGATTTATTACTGTCATAAGAGGTGTATTACCCTCTCCCTTCACAATCGCCATATTTTTAACTATAGTAACCGTATTTGCTGCGCTGCTTTTTACAAAGCCCAAAGAGCACAGCACTACTGCTTATTTTTTAGAAATCATGACATGGTGGGAAGGTGGACTTTGGGATAGCTCTACAGGGGGGCTTTATTTCGCTTTTCAGATGATGTTAATGTTGGTTTTAGGCCATTGTTTAGCATTAACTCCTCCTTTTGAAATACTAATTAGACAAGTATTAAAATTTTGCACGAATTCCGCAAAAAGTGCAGCTATAGTTGCAGTAGTTGCAATAATACTTGGGCTTTTTAATTGGGGCTTGGGCTTGGTCGTCTCCGCAATTTTGGCAAGAAAAATCGGTGAAAAGTTTACCGCTGCTCAGCAACCAATTAATTATGGATTAGTTGGTGCTGCCGCATACTTAGGTATGATGGTTTGGCATGGTGGTTTGTCTGGTAGTGCGCCAACCAAAATTATGGAACAAGGTTACCTTCAAGAACTGATGCTGGGGTTCTCAAAGGTTAATGCACCTGAACGAATTCCTTTGGAGGCTACAATTGGTTCTAATATGAACATTTTTACAACAATATTAATTCTGTGTATTTTGCCAACCGCTGTCTATTGGATGGGTAAAAAATGGAAAAACGAAAGTTTACTGCAACTAGAACAATTCAAATCGAAAGGCGATGTGCATGCTGAACGCAACAGTTTCTTATTGGCAGAAAGATTAGATAACTCTAAGTGGCTAGGGAAAAGTGTTGGTGTCTTCTTATTGTTGGTTTGTATAATTACAGCTATGAAATATGAAGGCAATGATTTTTTTGGTTTTATTCAACCAAATTTTATCAATTTATTTCTTTTTGCCCTCTGTCTTTTGTTTCATAGAAGTATTTTCTCTTTTTTGAATGCGGTACAAATCGCAATTGGAGATATCGCTGGAATATTAATTCAGTTTCCTTTATATTTCGGTATTCTGGGTATTCTAAAAGAAAGTGGATTGATTGCAATATTTTCCAATTTTATGGTGGACTGGGCCAATAGTGATACACTACCTTTTTTTACTTTTGTTAGTGCAGGCATGGTGAACTTTTTTGTTCCAAGTGGTGGCGGACAGTGGGCAATACAAGGACCGTTAATTATTCATGTAGCTAATGAGCTTAATGCAGATTTACCTAAATCAATCATGGCAATGGCTTATGGTGATCAATTAACCAACATGTTACAACCTTTCTGGGCGCTACCTTTAATGGGCATAACTAAACTCAAAGCACACCAAATTTTACCTTATACTTTTATTTTTTTCTTGCTGGGCGCAATAATTTTCACAACAGTAATATGCTTGTTTTGAGTAGTTTATGATTTTTTAGATTTGAAAGCTAAAATGCTTAACATTTTTTTAGTTTTAAAATATAACAATACTGAATTTACTACGTTTTAAAAACAGTTAGTAGTTAGGTTTCATAAGTAGTAGTGTTTCAAGAGGAGTAAACGCCCGTTTACTCCTCTTGTTTTTTTGTCATCCAGCGTTTTGTAACTTCATCCTCAAGTCGAAAGGCGCTTGGGTCCATGTTTTCTTCCATTTCGAAATATTGTAAGATGGCTTCCTTAATAAGGTGTTGTTGTTGTTTTTCTTCCAGAGGAGGCAGTTCTTTTATTAATTCAAAATGGGGCCAATTGTCATCGTCTCTACCTACAAATCGGTAAAAGCCATAAGGTTCTAAAACGGTGCAAACCGCCACATGCAGCAATTCTGTTTTTTCTCTTTTAGAAAACTTTTGATATCCTTTTCCCAACTCCTGCACACCAATTAAAAAGAGCACCGCTTGTGCATCCATACCTCCTCCAAAAGTTGGTTCTAATTTTTTCAAAAGTTCTTTGAACTTAATTTCAATAGCATAATCCATGATGCAAATTTAATTGCTTTATTGGTTATGTTTTGATACTAGCGAAAATTATCCGGTCATAACTAAGAGAAAAATTCAAATTCAGCACCTGAATTAAGTAGAGGAATACTTATATTCGCAAAAAAATCCTTCAAAATATTGAAACATGGGAAGAGCTTTTGAGTATCGTCGCGCAGCTAAAGAAAAGAGATGGGATAAAATGTCTAAATTATTTCCAAAATTAGCCAAAGCAATAACTATGGCGGCTAAAGAGGGCGGACAGGATCCTGCGATGAACGCATCTTTGAGAACAGCAATTCAGAATGCTAAGGCGCAAAATATGCCTAAGGATAATATTGAGAAAGCGATCAAAAGAGCCTCAGCGAAAGATGTTGAGAACTATGTAGAGATAAATTATGAGGGCAAAGGTCCGCACGGCGTATTGGTATTTGTAGAATGTGCTACAGACAATCCTACAAGAACTGTTGCGAATGTGAAATCCTATTTTAATAAAGCTGGTGGAGGCGTTGTGCCAAATGGCTCTTTCGAGTTTATGTTCAATAGAAAGGCAGTTTTTCATATTGAAAACACTGAAAATTTAGAATTGGAAGAATTGGAGTTCGAATTAATTGATGCCGGTCTTGAAGAGATTGAAAAAAACGAAGAAGGTCATATTATAATTTATGGAGACTATACAAGTTTTGGATCTTTACAAACGGCGCTAGAGGAAAGAAACATAGAAGTGGCTAAATCCAATCTACAAAGAATTGCAACTACACCTGTTGAGTTTTCTGAAGAACAATTGGTAGATATTGAAAAAATGTTGGACAAAATTGAAGATGATGACGATATCCAACAAGTCTTTACGAATATAGCCTAGTTGAATCTAAAAGCATGAACTTCATAGATATCCTACTAATTATTCCGTTAGCATACGCTGCATGGAAGGGTTTTAAAAAGGGATTAATTATTGAAGTTTTTACTTTATTAGCGTTGTTAGTTGGTATTTATGCGGGCATTCATTTTTCAGATTGGACTTCTGAAATGATTGCAGATTTTTTTGATATCACACCAAACTATCTTCCAGTAATTGCTTTTACGCTAACTTTTTTAGCAATTGGCGCAATGGTGTATTTTGCTGGAAAGATGCTGGAGCAAATGGTAAAGGTGGTAAACCTCAGTCCAATTAATAAAATTTTAGGAGTACTATTTGGCCTATTAAAAATGCTATACACGATAAGTATCTTCCTGATTTTAATAGAAACGTATGATCAACGCGGAAATTTTTTCCCCGAAGAGTTAAAGGAGAAGTCGTTACTATATTCTCCGATAAAAGCTACCGCCTCTGCAACTATTCCTGCTGTTCAAGAAAGTGCTATTTGGGTGAAAGAAGCGATGAATAATGATTGGTTGGAAAATGATAATGATGTAACATTAAAGGATCTTATGCGTTTAAAAGAAGTAGCAGATAGTCTTGGCATAGAACCTTCTGATGTTCAGGAATACTTGCAAAACAATTAATTGGCTTTTTCCCTTAACATTAATAGCTATGCAGGTGCATTCAATTTTTATCGTCTTTTGTTTATTAGTAGCAAATATTGCGATGGCTCAAGACTTTAAATGGCTGCAAAAAGACAATAAAAAAGACCCTTTGATAATGGTGGAGGTCAGGAAATCTGGCCCTTATTTTGGATTACAGCAGGGAGCCTATACTTTTGCGGAGTTAGGGGGAGAGATTCAATGGAAAAGAAAAAGCATAAGAGAGGCAAAAACACATGCGGTTAATTTCGGTGGGGAATACAATTTAACCCATAACGTGCTTGGCTTTAATGCCGGTGCTTGGAGAAAACCTGGCCGCTACGACTTTACTTATGGTTTAAATGCTGTTTATCGAAGCAATTTTGACGAACATAAGATTGGAATTGGGCCCAATCTAGGCTATAAGATTTTCGGATTCCATCTCCAAACGGGTTACGTATTTCATACCAATGCGCGTCATTTTGTAGAACACAATGAATTATATATCTCATTACGTTTTCTAATGGTCACTGAAAGAGAACGAACAATTCATATCAGAAAAAAAGAAAAGAAATAGAGCCTAGGTTCATATTAATTGGCATTTTCATGGTGTGTGTAATGAGTCAGGGAAAAGTAAAAATTGTCAATATGTAGAGCATCTTTGTCATAATATTGGTGCTATTTTGGAATACACCCGAAGGAGGGGATTACGAATTTCCTCCCTTTGGAATCAATCCAGCACAAAGCTTAATTTAACCACTAAACCACCACTTTTGGAGGTACCGTTTGACTTAGTGCTTTTTTATCATTTTAATTGTCTTAATGTTATCTCCACTTTCAATTTTTAAAAAGTAAATTCCTGCTTGAAAATCTGATAAATCAATAATTCGATTGTTAGTATTGGCTTGTATTTTATGAATTGTCTGTCCTAAGCTATTCAAAACAGTTAATCTATATTGTTGCAAACCATTGTTCTCAAAATGAATTCTATCCGTAAATGGATTAGGATAAATTTTGAAGTTCAAAATTTCCATCTGATCAACACTTAGAACAACCTTTACATAGCAGCTTGGGTAACTTTGGTGTTGCCAAACTTGTTGATTATTTGAAAATGTGCAAGTAACTAACATTGAGTCAGGTATTTCTTGGCTGAACTTTATAGGAAAGCTTGGGAAGAGCGGTCCGTGAATACTTCCTATTCCTTCTATCCATATTTCGTTTAGTTCATCAAAGGCGTTGATTGTTGGTTCAGCAAATTTTAGGCGTTTGTAATAGTCTCCGCTTATTTGAACACTGTCAACATTGACCACTTGAAGCCATTCGGGATACATTCCATATAGGTCAAACAGAACGCTGTCGCCAACATTCAAAGAGAAGTCGTACAAGGTGTCAAGCTGGTTTAATGTGTCAAGATAAAATACTTTGTTGTTTTCTTCTCTAAGCAAGCCAAGATATAAAAGATTGCTTTCAAATAATGAGTCACTCGATGAATAGAGCTTAAACCATTGTTCACTATCTATTAAAGTGTCGCCTTGAAAGCCGTAAACTTTTGTTATTGTCGCCACAAAGTTTGGATTTTGTTGATTGCCAGAAGGATAACTTTTTGCAACATTCCATTTTGAATCTAAGTTGCCAAAATGATTAATTACTTGTCCCAAAAGAATTGAGGGAAGAAGAAAAATTGAAAGTAGAATTGTTGTTTTCATATTCCTGTGTTTTTTCTGGTGTCTATATTTTTAGTATTAGCCAAATGCTTGAGTTTGCTGGCTTCCTGCTCTCGTCCGTTTTATAGAATTGCATTTTACTTTTTTATGGTCTCTGAAAATTGGATTGCTATTGATGCCGCTATGATAAAATTATTGTCTGTCAACGTACTTTTAGTTTCAAAAATTTGGTCTCTGCTGTTTAGCCAACGTCCTTCAAGTCTACAAATAATGTTTTGTGTTGGAGAGTAGTCAAGGTTTAGTGAAATACCTGTTGTTTTAAATCCGTTTGGTGTGCTTGTCGGGATGATAATTCCTGTTTCGTCTTGGTAATACTCTGCTCTAATTGCGGTTTTCCAAGTTTTATTTATAGCGTATTGTCCTATTATTACTGGGCTAAACCAAAGGTCGTAAGTTGAACTTCCTTTCACTCTCTGCTGTGCCCCAAAGTCGAAACCTGTAATTAAACCAAATTTTTCTGTCAATTGAAACTGTACGTAAAAATTGTTGAAATAACGCATTCTTCTTATAGTATCGGGGTCGTCTGTCCCATTGAACGTACTCCAATTAAATTCAACTTTTTCTGACGGACTAAAATTTATTTGAGTTCCAAAAGAGGGTAATGAATTTCCTTGCAGTCGCTGAATGCGTTGCCAACCGTTAACAATCAATCCAGCAATTTCCCACTTTTCATTTGGGTTGTAAGTCAATTTTGCTCCTGTAAGAAAGTAAGGCGAATTTTCAGCCAATATCGAACGTGTAATAGTCCAATTGTTAATGGAAATAGCACTTTCAAAACCAATGTGTGATGCAAAAACTCCTGCATCCAACCAAAGGTTGTTTTCTTTATTGACTGATATACCAATATTGGCTTCAAAAATGTTTTTTAAAAGTCCTGGTTCTGCTGCGTAGTTGTCATTGGCATATGTTCCTGTCTGTAAAGCTAAATTTGCCCGATATTTTGAATGTTCTAAGCCAAGTTTTACAAATCCTAAGTTCAGGTTAAATTCATTATGTCTGTTATGGTTGTATAAAAATGCCTGTCTCTCTATGCCTTGTGGTTGGTTAAAATCATAAACATAAAATACGTCCAAGAAACCCGAAAGTTTCAATTTTGGTTTTTGTTGCCAAATGCTGTCATTTTGAGCCATGACCACTTGGTTCACAAAGGCAAAAAGTAGTATCAAATAAACTCTTACTTGCATTTGTGAATTGGATTTGAGCAATTGCTTTTATAAGCCACAAAACCATAAGATGAATTAGCGACTTTATCTTCCTTGTAAATAAGGATTTCACATCCATAATTAACAATAACACCAACTTTATTTTCTAAAAAACACATTATTTATTTTTCGATTGAACCATTATCTGTACTAGGTTTTTTCTTTTGATTATTAAGTATAACCACAAGAAACGAAGGTAATTAAAATAAGTGAAATGTACATTATTGGTTTTATCATCTCAATTTTTGCTTTAGGAACATTTGTAAATCTTTGTTTGATCCATAAAGCACCAATATATCGTTTGGTTCAAGTATGTTGATGGCTGATGCTACGCCCTGAATTTGTGTTTCAATTGAGATATACGAACAATGCGTTCAAAAGCTACTTTAGCACTGTTTGATGTGCCCGAACACCCTGAAAAACTTAAAGTTCCAAACCAATTTCGCTTATTATAGCCATGACTAAACCGGTCTATATAAGAAGCACGACTAATTTATAAAATCTATCTTTAGCTACAAAACGCAACTGTTTTTGAATGGTAGGGGGGATAGCCTGTAACGATATGCAAACTGGCACATTCAGCTACCAGGTATGAGCATATGCCGCTAGGGCTAATTTGTTGTTATGAGCTTTTACTCATTTGTAAAATACCAACTGATAAGAGGTAGTTGTCTTTTTTGGTTAATATTCCAAATGCCAATTTTCATCAATGTTTAAATCCATTCGCCCACTCACGCACAAACACAAGTTTTCGTTGTTTTAATAGTGCATGTTTCAAGTAGTTTGGTTTAAGCGTGATTTAAGGTGGGAAGATCATATTCCCTTGGCTGTTGCAAAGAAATTTCAGCAGCCAACACTGTTTTTGTTCAATTTTGAACCGCTCTTACTGAAAGAACCCAATTATTCTCCTAGACACTGGCAGTTCATGTGTGATTGCTTATCAGAGTTGCGATCCACCCTTGAAAAATACGACCATAAGCTATGCCTAGTGCAAGCAGACATGATTAGTTTCCTGCAATATTTAAAAGATAATTATGGTGAGTTTCGCTTGCTAAGTCACATGGAAGTAGGTATAGGATCTACTTTTCAAAGAGATATTGATGTGGAGTTATGGTGCGAAAAAAATGGTGTTGAATGGAAAGAATACCAGCAATATGGAGTAAAAAGAGGTAGAAAGAATAGAGAAAATTGGGACAAGGACTGGTCGAGATTTATGTACGCTCCCATTCAACCTGTGGATTTGAATGCTATTGTTCCGGCTAATTTTAGTGAAGCATTGATGAAGCTATTTCCTGTTACTTTTGATTTTGGCGAACGTTTGCCTTATATCCAAAAAGGAGGTCGAAGTAAAGCATTACAATTAATGCATTCGTTTTTCCGTGAGCGTTCATACAACTACAGTAGTCATATATCTAAACCTGTTCTCAGTAGGTCATCTTGTAGCAGGCTTTCGCCACACTTAGCCTGGGGAAGTTTATCAATTAGAGAATTAGTGCAAGCTACAAGTCAGGAATTGAAAAAGCAGAAAAACAAGCGAAATTTACAGAATTTTCTTTCTCGTTTGCATTGGCATTGTCATTTCATCCAAAAATTAGAGAGTGACCCAAGTATGGAGTTCAGGAATCAAAATATGGCTTTTGATACTGTCCGAAATAAAGTCAATAAAGAATTTTTGTTGCGCTGGAAAACTGGCACTACTGGTGTTCCTCTGGTAGATGCATGCATGCGCTGTGTTGCAGAAACGGGTTATTTGAATTTCAGAATGCGTGCGATGGTTGTTTCCTTTTGGACTTACCACTTGATGCAACCTTGGCAATCGGCGGCATTGCATTTGGCTAGACAATTTACAGATTTTGAGCCCGGGATTCATTATGCGCAGCACCAGATGCAAGCCGGAACTGTCGGATACCATACGATGCGCGTGTATAATCCAGTTAGCAATGCCGAAAAACATGATCCAGATGCTACTTTTATTAAAAAATGGGTGCCTGAATTGAATGACTTACCGGCTCCTTTTGCCATGGCGCCATGGAGAATGACACCAATGGAGCAAATGATGCTCGGTTTTGAGTTAGGAGTCAATTACCCCTTGCCAATTTGTGATTTAGAAAAGGCTGCAGCGTTAGCAAGGGACACTATTCATCAAATTAAAACTTCACATTTGGCTAAAGCTAATGCTAAAAAAATAAGTGCAATTCATGTCAATAAAAAAAACAAATAGTACAACGCATATCCATTGGTTTATCCATGACTTGAGGTTAACAGATCAAAGTTTTACAACACATCTTGCTGGAAAAAATTATTTTTTTGGCGTTTATATTTTAGATCCTAGGCTGTTCAAACATACCTCATTTGGATTTAGAAGGATGAGTCTAATGCGGTTGCAAAACTTGCGGAATCAATTACATGCTTTGCAGGTAGATTTAAGAAAATTAGGTAGTGATCTTTTAGTGTGTGTTGGTACACCTAGTAAAATCATACCTGAATTATGCAAGAATTATGATGCTTCATTGAGCTTTCAAAGGGCTACATTCCATTGGGAAAAAACAGAACAAGATAAAATATTGAATGCGATAGAAAATGTTGCATTCGAGGGTAATGAAAATTATTTGCTTCCCCTAGAATCCTTTACATGGAGGACCAATAATTTTCCCAAAAGCTTTACAGGATTTAGAAAAAAGGCCGAAAAAATGGCTAAGAATATAGATTGGATGTATTATCCCAAACCGCAAGAGCTTCCAAATACCCCCAAATCTTTTTCGGAAATAAAAAAGGTAAAAACACCAATACACCTGATGTCAGCGATTCCTTTTCCTGTAAATGAACAATCAGCCTTAGATCGTTTAAATCACTATTTTTATGAATCGAAAGCCGTTAGCAAATACAAAGAAACAAGAAATGGTCTTTTGGGGACAAACTATTCCTCTAAGTTTAGTGTTTTTATTGCTAATGGTAGTATTTCGCCAAGAACGATTATGCGCCATTTGAAAAAGTACGAGGCGACCCATGGCGGAAATGAAAGTACTTATTGGCTTTGGTTTGAATTACTCTGGCGAGAATATTTTCAGCATGCTGCAGCTTGCTATGGTGCGAAATTGTTTTTAAAGAATGGAATAAATGGAGGTTTAGTAGATGAAGGTTTGAAGGTGAATACATTAAAAAAATGGCAAAACGGTGAAACTCCAGACCAGTTTGTCAATGCAAATATGAAAGAATTAGTAAATACTGGTTTTATGTCTAATCGTGGAAGACAAAATGTAGCAAGTTTTTTTATTCACGACTTAAAACAGCCTTGGTGGATTGGTGCTGCTTGGTTCGAAAATCAATTGCTGGATTTCGATGCTGCGAGCAATTACGGCAACTGGCAGTATATCGCAGGCGTTGGTTTTAATCCTAAAGGTGGTAGCCATTTTAATACGGTTTCTCAGGCAAATTTCTATGATCCCAATTTTGAATATATTAATACATGGAGTAATTATTAATTGTGCGTTATGACTGAGGCAGTAAGTATCGTTTTCCCCCATCAAATTTTTAAAGAAAATCCCTGCATAGATAAACATCGACGTGTTTTTATTGTGGAAGATGATTTGTTTTTTAGCTATCAGCCTTTTCACAAGATGAAATTGGTTTTGCACCGTGCCTCCATGAAATTCTATGCCGACTTTTTAGCGAATAAAGGTTATCGTGTGACTTACGTTGATCACGCGGATTATGTCAATCTCGGACATTTCTTCAGTCGTTGCTTTAGTGGTGAACAAATTAAGGAGGTACATTACTGTGATCCTGTTGATTTTCTTTTATCGAAACGATTAAGTATTCACGCTCCAAAAAATCGTTTAGAACTCTTTCCTTATCAAACACCAATGTTTTTGAATAACAATGACTTGAACGAGGAAATGCTTGGAAAAAGTAAAGCGAGTTATCGGATGGGCGATTATTATAAAAAGCAACGATTGCACCATGATATTCTGGTGGATAATGGTTTGCCAATTGGTGGTAAGTGGAGTTTGGATGAGGAGAACCGAAAGGCATTGCCAAAAAATTATGTGGCGCCAACACCGGTTTTTCCTAAAAAAAACAATTATGTGCAAAGAGCTATAGAGTACGTTGAAGAAAATTTTTCTGATAATCCAGGAGAAACTACCGCTTTCTTTTACCCAATTACTTTTAACGATGCCGAGCAATTTTTGGCTAACTTTTTGACTTACAGATTTAATGATTTTGGACCTTTTCAAGACGCATTAAGTAACGAACAACCATTTTTAAATCATAGTTTGTTGAGTTCGAGTTTAAACAATGGTTTACTCACTCCTGATTATGTTATTGGCGCGGCACTGAAATATGCAAATGAAAATCAAGTCAGGCTTTCCAGTATTGAAGGCTTCGTAAGACAAATCATTGGTTGGCGAGAGTTCATTAGAGCAATTTATGAAAGACATGGCGTTAAGGAAAGAACAGAAAACTTTTGGAAGTACCAGCGAAAGTTAGATGATAAAATCTTTGAGGACATTCCACCATTAAAAGCCGTGCATGAAAAGTCATTGAAATATGCTTACAGCCATCATATTGAGCGACTCATGTTGTTGGGAAATTTTTTCCTGTTAGCAGAAATTCACCCTGATGAGGTTTACAACTATTTTATGACCTACTACATTGACGCCTATGATTGGGTAATGGTTCCGAATGTATATGGCATGAGCCAATTTGCAGATGGTGGAATCATGTCAACTAAACCTTATGTTAGCTCGTCAAATTATTTGAATAAAATGGGGCTAAAAAGAGAGCGCAATTGGGCAAAAATTTGGGATGCACTTTATTGGCGGTTTGTTTTTAAAAATGAAGATTATCTAAAGTCCAATCACCGAACTGCTCCAATGACCTTTCATTTAAAACGCATGAAAAAAGAAACTTTGGAAGGCCACTTGAATATAGCGGAGGCGTTTTTGAAGTGATTCGTATTTGTGTTTTTCGGCCTTATTTTTGATACATTTGTTTAATATCAAATTCTAGTTATGCAATTTTTGCGTTGTTGTATTCCAATTGTTTTTGCTTTATTGGTAGGCCATGTAAAGGCACAGGCTAACTTCGGTTTAACTTTAGCGGACTCTGCCTTGGTGTTAACCAAAACGAGCGTAGTTTATGACCCTGCTTATCGCAGTATTGCTTATCCGATGGGTGATGTTCCAGAAAATACTGGTGTCTGCACGGATGTAGTTATTCGAGCATATCGAAAGTTAGGGATGGATTTACAGCAATTGGTACATGAAGATATGAGAGCTCACTTCTCACTTTATCCTAACAAATGGGGATTATCTCGTCCTGATAAGAACATCGATCATCGAAGAGTACCTAATTTGATGGTCTTTTTCGAACGTTTTGGAACAGCACTTCCAATTTCAAATAATCCAGCTCATTTTCTACCCGGAGATATTGTATGCTGGCAATTAGATAGAGGGATGACACATATTGGTGTTGTTTCAAACTTGAAATCAAACGATAGAAAAAGGCATTTAATTATCCACAATATTGGCGCTGGTCAGGTGACAGAAGATATGCTTTTTCGCTTTCCAATTATAGGTCATTATCGTTATGGTGCTTTTGAATAGTGATGCCAGTTGAATTTAATTTATACTTTTTTCATCAACTGTTCAACCTTAGACTGGATAGCATTTTGTTTTTCGAGCCAAGTACCGCGAAGTTCTGTGAATGAATAATTTTCTTCGATTAATGCTGCTTTATAAATTTGATAAAGTCTTTCACGATCATTGGGATTTTCACGCAGTTCATCAAACTCCCATTTTGTATCAGGGAAGCACAAAAAATAGTGATCAATCTTTTGTTGCAGCCAGCCCGCTTGTATTATTTCGGGAACCTCATTAAACCTTTCTTGCGCCCAAATTTTTAGTACTAGAAATTCTGTATCGTAGAAGACTAACTTTTCATTGCGCTTTTCATCCCAAAGTGCCTGTTGACTTTTTGCAATAATTTGCAAATCTGACAGCGCATAGGGCGTTTTTTTCTCTGAAAGATAAGTACGCGCGTATTCTGTTACGATTTCCGCTCCAAAATGTTCAGCAGTCCATGCCGCCAATGTGCTTTTGCCTGTGCTTTCTGGACCAGTGAATGCAATTCTCATACGCTTTGGGTTTGATAGCTTTTATACCAATTAAAATAAGCATAACCTGCTAGAAGTGTAAAAAATAAATATTGATAACTTGTCAAATATAAACCATTTTGCCCGTAGAGGTAAAATAACGCAACGTCTATAATTATCCAATAAATCCAATTGTCTAATACTTTTTTGGCCACCATCCAAGTGGCTAATAGACTGAAGACTGTCGTAAAAGCATCTAAATAACTGTTAGCTTGATCTGTCCATTTAGACAAGCTGTATCCTAAAATTATTGCGACAATTGCGCTTATTAAAATATTCCAAAGGTGCCATGTCCATTTCCATCTAATTATGGGTATTTCTGTTTGATTTTGCTTTTTCCAACTGAACCAACCATAAATAGCCATAACGAAATAAAACAACTGTAAACTTGATTCAATGTATAGGTTACTTTGAAAACAGAGGAATATAAAAATACCCGTACTAACCATGGCAAAATACCAGCAACTTCTAATTTGTTTCCCTGCGAGCAATACGTATGTGACTCCACAAATTACGGCTATCCATTCCAAACTGGAAGTGGATTTAATTTGTTCTGAAAGCTCGACAAAATCCATTTTGCTAAATTAACTGATATCTTGTATTGTTTGGTGGTTTTATATGGTTTTTCAAGTGCAGTATGTTTTGAGTACTTTTTTTGAAGTGTTTTTTAGCTGTTTAAACGGTGTTTTTATTTTTCTATTTAAAAAGTTGATTTTTAGTGTATTAACCGTGTTGATTTATAAATGAATACATTCAAAAAAATGTGTTTTGTATGGTTTTAGATATCGCTACATACTTCGTTTGCAAAGCGTAAATAATCCTTTCAATTTTGCCAGCGTAATGCAACTATTACACGCACAAAATTTTAAACCATGAAGCGATTTATTTTTTTCATAGTAGTATTTTATTTTGGGGTTCACACACCATCAATAGCTCAAAATATTGCTATTAACGAAGATGGAACATCTGCCCATTCGAGTGCTATTTTAGAATTGAAGTCAGATAACAAGGGATTCTTACCTCCAAGACTTACAGCTAACCAGATTACTACTCTTTCAGCTCCAGCGGAGGGTCTGGTGGTTTATAACCTTACTACGCAATGCATCAATTACTTTGATGGAACGGATTGGTTATCACTTTGTGGAGACCCTACAGTGCCATGTGTTTTACCCTCTCAACCAGGAGCAATATCTGGAGAATTGATGCCGCAACCTTTGGAAACAGAAACGTATTCCATTGCGCCAGTTTTAGGTGCAACTAGTTATTCTTGGACTGTTCCAATAGGCTGGACTATCATTAGCGGGCAAGGAACATCAGAAATAACAGTTATTACAGGAAATATTGGAGATGATGGATTGATTGCAGTAACTGCGAATAACAGCTGCGGAAACAGTCCCCCTCGAGAAATTAGCGTCACAATTGCCGCTTGTTTGTTACCTGATCAGCCTGGAAGTATTACTGGTGAAATTTTAGTAAATGCCACTACTTCAGAGACATATTCAATTGCACCGGTTTCGGGAGCAACTTCTTACACTTGGTCTGTTCCAATCGGTTGGATAATCAATAGTGGTCAAGGCTCAACCAGCATAAATGTGACGACGGGAATAGCAGGCCAGAATGGAAGTGTTTCAGTAGTTGCAGAAAACGCATGTGGAGCGAGTACTGCTCAATCCTTAGCGGTAACGATCATTTCTAGTACTTGTCCTTCCTCATTTGTAGATGCTAGAGATGGACAAACTTATGAAGCCGTAGAAATTGGAGGTCAATGTTGGATGAAACAAAACTTAAATTGGGCAGGTCATACTAATGGAAATAGTTTTTGCTTTAATGATGATCCTGCAAATTGTGCCACCCTTGGAAGATTGTATGATTGGCCAGCGGCAATGAATGGAGCTACTCAGAGCGCTGCTAATCCAAGTGGGGTTCAGGGTTCTTGTCCAGAGGGGTGGCACATACCAAGTGACGCTGAATGGCAAGAGTTGGAGCTTTTCCTAGGTATGGACCTTGTTGAGTCGAGTGCTACTGGTTGGAGAGCAACGGGTAATGTAGGTTCGCAAATTGCCTCTTGGTCATTAGGTGGAACAAATTCAAGTAATTTCTCAGCACAACAAAGTGGAAGGAAAAACATTGTACTGGATTCTTATCATGACCTAACATGGACCTATCTCTGGTCAGCAACTTTTGAGTCAGGATGGTCTTTTGCCTATTATAGGGCTTTGCGGCCAACTTCAGGTGCTTTTTTCCGAGGGTCTAATGCGCAAAATGTCGGCTATGCTGTAAGATGTTTAAAAGACTAATAAGATAATAAATAGTTGCTAACTAGCGACGCTTAGTTTTTCTTTCTGAAAGGCACTTGGCGTTTTACCGGTAAATTTCTTAAATGCCGCGTTAAAGGCAGACTTGGATTTAAAGCCCGACTCAGACCCTATTGCTTCCATTGTCAAATGATCCATTTTCCTGGAAAGTAAAAGTTCTTTGGCATAGTTTACTCGGTGTGCATTTATAAAGCCAGAAAATCCAGAACTGTCTATCTGGTTAACGACTTGCGATAAATAGGTTGTGTTGGTGCCAAGCTCTTGTGCTAAAGAAAAAATTGATAGATTTTTATCTAAAAATCGCTTTTCTTCTTCCATAGCCAATGTCAACTTTTCTTTTAGTTCCTCAGCTAGGTTTTCGTTGAGATTATGGCTTGTTGATTTATCAATAAGATCTGTGTCCTTAGACCCTATTGTTCCTTTATAAATACTTTCCTGAATAAAAACACGGTTGCCAATATAAGCTAGATAAGCAATAAATACAAAATCATTAATCATATTGGAAATATCGCCAGAAATTAAATTCACAGCTACTAACCCCAAAATGAATAAAACGTATCCAATGATATAAACTTTGACCCAGTCTAATGATATTTTTTCTGCGTAAGAAAATGCATCTTGAATATTACGCTGGTGTAGCTTGTAAAGTTGAAAAGCCATTACCAGGTAAAATAGATTTTGAATCAGAAAAATAACAGAAAAAACAACAGTAATTATCTCAACAATATCAATATTGGAATTGGCTGCTTCTTTAGGAAGCCAGAAAAGTGCTGGATACAGAAAAAGGAAATACATCAATCCAAACAAAATTGCTGGAATCAAATGTATAAGAAGTCTCACCCTACTAGCTGGAGCAATCATTGCTTTCAGTTGCCGCCACATTAAAGGGGACATAATAAGCGCAGAAAATATAGCCAGCGGAAGGATAGAAGCAGCTAGAATATTTAACCCAAAATTGAAAATAACAAAAAATGAGTTAATCAGAAAAACAGCCACTAAAAATGCTAAAAAGTATTTGTCACCATGGCCTTTTTCACGCTTAAAGAACAAAATTTGTATAAACAGAAAAATCGTTAGTAAATGAGCTTCTATACTGAACGCATCTACGAATTTAATGGTTTATTCTCCCATATTGTCGTTCAATAATGACTATAATTTGTTGAAACAAAGTTAGTTATTTTAGTAGTAATCGTTATTTAGTTTTTTAGCAATTGACTATCCATCCATTTTAGACGCTCTTCCAAAAATGTTTTCATTCTGTTTATTTCCTCTTTAAAACTTTTTGGTGCTGCTGGTTGTGCCCAATATTGATGACCTACAGCAATCGGCCACCTCTGAAAGTTAAAGTGAACATCGTTTTCCACTTGAGCAACCAATGCATCTATTTTTTCATGTAGATAAGCTGTGCGAAAGTATGACTTTCTAAGTGCTGGGTAGCGTGTTTTCATTTCGCGCTGAAATTCATCGAAAAGAATGTAATTCAACCACCAACTGGGAAAGTGAGCTTGATTTTCTTCTTGCTCATAAACAAATCCTGTTGGGTCATCACCATTAGACAAAAAGGTGTTGCCTAATGAAAAATTAAAATCCCATAACGGTCCAAAGGAGAATTGCTCTTTAATAGTATCATAGCGCAAGTAAAAACTTTTTTTGTAGCTGTCAATATTCTTTGTTAGTTCGTGAAGCAGCAAGTAATCTATAGCTTCTTCTAATGGGAGTGCTTTCTTGAGCTTGTTAAAGTCTTTTTCATTGGCGTAAAGCTGCATTACTGCATTTTGGGCATGTTGTTTGTACTTGTCTTTTGGTTTTACCTGATAGGTTACTACTGCGTCGTTCTGTCGTATACTAAACCCCGGTTTTTCATCAATGCTAAGCAATAATTCATTTTGATGAGGTGTTGGCTTATTGATTAGGACATAGATGCCCTCATAGAAATTATTGATTACCAAATTATAAAAGGAATAACTCGGTGCATCCAAGCCTATTTCACGACCTAAATCAAAAGCCAAAGCATTGCGAATTAAACTAAAATCGGCATAAGGACCGTTTAAAGCAAATTTTTCTCTTTGTCCTGTGAGGTTGGAATGAACTTTAAATTGTTTTTTCAAAAAACTTCTAGAAGTATTGCCTCTAATGCCAATTTCAATCCTTTCTATTTTATCTTTTGGATACGGCCTATTCCAAGCTGCAGTA
>JAFIEX010000010.1 GCA_020832365.1 Crocinitomicaceae bacterium | reverse complement strand
TTTGCAACATGGTTGCGTTTAAAAAAATTATTTGTACTGTTTTTAGCTTGCTCATCATATCGGCTTGCAAGCAAAAGGGGTATCTAGAAGATTGTTTTTGTGATGTGAAAGTGAGCTACGAAAACAACAGGGAGGTTGAGGGATATGCGGACAAACCTTCTTATTTCCCATCTGAAATAGTTGACTTGTATATTCATTCTAAGTCGACAATGGTTGATGTTTTCTTGGTACATCATACCTTGGAGGAAGACACGGTCTTGCATTATCAAAACAACAATGCCACCAAACAGAACATTAATGAATGTGGTTATAAACTAGGTTATAATTGGGATAAAACTTTTTCATTTGAACTTCCAAAAGAATTAAAATCTGGCTACTATAGTGTGGATTTGAATGTCGGTGACACATCATTCAGAATTCCTATCGCTGTTCAGCCTGCCACTAAAAATGGTGATATCTTAGTTATAGCCTCTTATAATACTTGGCAAGCCTATAATGTTGCTGGAGGAGCGTCTTTTTACAGGTATAATTTAAAATATGATTGTGATCAAACATTGTCCTCTTTCGTTCATTTTCATCGACCGCTTTATACGTTTAGAAACATGCCTTACCAAAAAGGTGGTTTTGAGGGCGAGTTAAATTTAACCCACTGGTTAGAAAAAGAAAACATTGATTTTGATGTAATTACGGATCCAGATTTCCACCATCAATCCATTGACCCAAAAACTTATCCTTTTTTAGTGATTCATTGTCATGGGGAATATTGGTCGGAAAAGATGTATAATCATTTAGAGGACTACCTGAACAACGGTGGCAACTTACTTTATTTATCTGGCAACGGTATTTATTGGAAAGTGACCTATGATGAAGCTGGGGAGCAAATGGAATGTGTAAAATATGGTACACATAAGCATGTTCATAAACACGATGAGTCTGCCGGAGGTACTTGGCGAAACTTAGGTAGACCAGAATCTGCTGTTTTAGGCACGCAGTACACCCCGGCCGGGGCAGGAACTTATGCGCCTTTTATGGTAGTGAACCCTGAGCATTGGCTCTTTGATGGAGTAACTTTAAAAAAAGGAGATTTGTTTGGTGAAAGCGTGCATGGGGGATGGGCAAGTGGAGACGAAACAGATAAAATTACGCAGTATTCAGCGGAAAACATTGTTTTATTGGCAGAAGGATTGAACAAGCAGCGCTTAACACAATTGGGTGATGAAGAAGCGGATAAAAACGGAGGAGCTTATTTGACTTATTATGATCATCCTGGTGGTGGCTTTGTTTTTGCTGGAAGCTCTATTACGTTTACAGGAGGCCTTTTGAAAGATTCGGTCATACCAAAAATGGTACTTAATGCGCTAAACCATAAAAAAAACACCCAGAGATAGTTGCTCTGGGTGTACTGCATAATCGTTGTTTAAAGATAGGTTTTAATCGCAACTTGCGACTTGGTTAAAAGGATTATAAAACAACGGCTTGGTTTACTTCGATGGTTGTAAATTTTTTAGGCAAACCATCTTTACTCTTGTAACGCTGAGTTACAAGTTTTCCAGTGATAGCAACTTGCGCCCCTTTTTTACCGACTTTTGCTAGATAGCTTGCCGTGGAGCCCCATGCTTGTAGGTTGTGCCAAAAGGTTTTCTGCTCAGTTGTGCCATCCTTTGACTTGAAGGATTCGTTTGTGGCAAGTGTAAATCTTACTTTTTTTGCACCACTTTCGAAATTGGTGATTTCAGGATTCATTCCTAAATTTCCGATTAATTGAACTTGATTTTTCATAATTACTGGTTTAGTTTATAAAATAATTAAATCGTTGATTTCTACCTCTGTAAAAGCTTTTTTACCTCCAGATGCATCTTGAAAAAAGCGTGATCTCAGCTTTCCTTCGATGGCAAGTGCTTGACCCTTTTGCCCTAGTTGTTCCAAAATTTGTACCCATTTGCCCCATGCAGTGATGCGGTGCCAATTTTGAATATTTTTCATGTTGCCTTCCTCATCTAAGTAGGTTTCATTTGTGGAAAGTGAAAAACGAGCGATTTTTTTGCCATTATTCAGTTGAATTACCTTCGGGTCACTTGACATTTGACCAATTAGGTTTACGTGGTTCATTTGTGAAACTGTCATAACTATTGTTTTTAAAAGGTGTAAATAATTGAAAAGAGAGGGGAGTAATCCCCCTCAAAATTGAAGGTGCATTATTTTTTCTGCTCCTCTTTACGGATGAGCATAAACTCTCTCAAGTTGATCTGTGTGATATAACGCTTGGCTCCTTCTTTGTCCGTGTAGGAATCATTTTCTAACTTGCCCTCAAGGACTACTTCGGCCCCTTTTTTAAGTACTTGATTGACTAATTCAGCAGTTTTTCCCCATGCTACAACATTGTGCCATTGCGTAGTGTTTGCCCACTGTCCGTTTTTGTCTTTGTAAGACTCGTTTGTCGCAATAGAAAACTTTGCTAATTTACTCCCGCTTGTAAGCGTTGTTAATTCTGGATCCTTTCCTAAGTTTCCAATCAAACTCACTGTGTTTTTTAACGTGTTCATGTCTGTAAATTTTAATTAATAATTTGAACTAGTTACTGTCGTTGTGCTGTCTTTCAGCGTTTGACGATGCAAAGTTGGGGCGGCTTCAAAAAATCATTCGGTTTTTAAATGATTGTTGTCGATAAATATTCGTTTGTAAATGAAAAATATCGGATAAAACTTTATAAATTAGCTACTTGTGCTAAAAAAGAAAACCCATAAAAAATGCGCTAATTTCATTTTTTGATGGACAAGAATATTTCTAACTATCATACATTCACTTATTTTTATGTTGTTATTTCTATTAAATATTATTTTTGTCAAAAATTTACCATGACATTCGCCGCCATCGCTACCATTGTGATTATCTGTTTAGCGTTGATTTTGTTTATTACGGAAGTCCTGTCCATTGATATAGTGGCATTACTAGTTTTAACAAGTTTCGTGCTTCTAGGGGTTATTACTCCTGAAGAAGGAGTTGCAGGATTCAGTAATAAAGCCACAGTAACGGTAATGTTTTTATTTATATTGAGTTCAGCGCTTCTCAAAACAGGTGCTTTGCAGTATTTGGCTAATAGCCTTTCTAAAATATTTATTAGAAATTTTAATCAAGGAATGCTGTTGATGATGTTTTTAATAGCCTCTGTTTCTGCATTTATTAACAACACACCGGTGGTTGCGGTATTTATTCCTGTTATCTTACAAATAGCGCATACATCTGGTCAAAGTCCTATGAAAATGTTAATTCCCTTATCCTTTGCATCTATTTTTGGGGGGATGACAACTTTAATCGGAACATCAACTAATATTTTGGTTTCGGGAATTATTGCTAGTGAAGGCCTTCCAGAACTAAAAATGTTTCAGTTGGCGCCAATTGGTATAGTTTTGTTCTTAATCGGTACTGCTTACATTATTTTTTTTGGAAAACGATTACTTCCGGAGCGAAATAAAACTGAAAGCTTAAAAGCAGTGAGTTTAAGAAATTATATTTCTGAGATTCAAATTTTAGCAGACTCTCAAGCCGTAGGTCAGAGTATTATGAATGCTGATCTTGTCAAAGAGCTGAACATGGATGTTATTGAAGTAAGAAGGGGGAAAAGTGTTTTTTATTTACCTCAAGGGGACTTTATTATTGCTGCTGATGATATTTTGAAGGTGAAGTGCAGCGTTGATAAGATGGTCGCTTTAAAAGATAAAGCAAAGTTATTATTTAAAGATCCAATAAAAATAGGTGACCAAAACTTAAGAGGAAAAGAGACATCGATTATTGAGTTGATTATCACCTCTGATTCTGAACTTGAAGGAAAGACACTAAAACAGGCGGACTTTAGAAGGAGATATCGCGCCACACCATTAGCCATTCAACATCGAGAGCAAATTCAAAATGAAAACCTTTACGATGTAAAGTTGCGTGCAGGAGACGTTATTCTCGCTGAGATGAAAAATCACTTCATTAAAGAAGTTCAAAAAAAAGAGTTAGAAAATGATTCTCCCTTTGTTATTCTTTCAGAAAACAAAATATTAGACTTTGATAAAAGCAAGTTCATCAAAGTACTAACTGTTTTGGTCGCTGTTATTGCTTCTGCGTCTCTAGGTCTTTTAGATATAATGATTGCGGCTATTCTTGGAACAATTTTGTTGGTTTTAACTCGTATTATTCAAATGAAGGAGGCATACGATGCAATCAATTGGAAGGTGATTTTTCTTTTGGCGGGCTCGCTCTCTTTTGGTGTTGCCATGAAAAACTCTGGTTTGGACGTTCTTATTGGTCAAGGAATAACTCATACTTTAGGTGATTATGGACCATATATTGTGCTTTCTAGCCTTTATATTGTAACATCTTTGTTAACAGAGGTAATGTCCAACAATGCTTCGGCTGCCATAATGGCCCCTATTGCGATTACAACGGCTAGTGCATTAGGGTTGCAGCCGCTACCGTTTATTATTATTGTAACGATTGCTGCTTCAGCTAGTTTTATTACTCCAATTGGTTACCAAACAAATACAATGGTTTTTAGCGCTGGTGGATACAAGTTTAGAGATTTTGCGCGTATTGGTGTTTTGCTGAATATTATTTTTTGGATTACGGCGAGCATAATGGTTCCTGTAATTTATCCTTTTTAGTTTTTACAAAGTACTATTTGTTCACCGTTTTGCGCTGAAGCAAAGATATTTTGCGCAAAAAAGTTTGTTGTGCGCTATAAGCGCTGGTGTTTCCTGAAATAACATAAGCCAAGACACATGCAATTAAATAATAAGGCAAACCACTCCAACCAAAAATTTCTGCACCCATAATCGTGCAGGCTATAGGTGTATTTGTGGCGCCTGCAAAAACAGCTAGAAAGCCACAAGCGGCAAGGAGCACTATGTCTAATGGCAGGAAACCCACTAATGCACTCCCTAATGTTGCACCTATAAAAAATAATGGAGTTGCCTCGCCACCTTTAAAACCAACGCTTACAGTCAAAACTGTTAGTAAAAGTTTGATAAACCAGTCATAGTAAGCAGCCGAATCAACAAATGCTGATTGTATAATTGGCACACCTAACCCGAAATATTTGGTGGTTCCTGAAAAGATAAAAAATAAAAGAAGTAGAACACCTCCAAACCCAACTCTAAGGGGCATGAATCGGATGATTTTTGGCAGTAGTGCACTTAATTTGCTTTTTGCGACATTGAACAAAAGAGCAGCCAAACCAAAAAATATTCCTGCAACAAATATCCACCAAAAACTAATTGCGGAATAAGAGTCAAGTGCAACGCTCGGATAAACTGCGTGTGCTACGCCAGTTGAGTGACAAATATAGTTTGCTAAAAAAGAAGCAGCTAGAATTGGAATCAAAGAGGATGGAACAAATTTTTTATCTCGTGCCCATTCAAAAGCAAAAATAAAAGCAGCAAATGGCGTTCCAAATACACCAGAAAAACCGGCGGCGACCCCCATTCTTAAAACGGTCTTTCTATCTTGAATAGTAATTAGTTTTAAGGGCTTAGTTATTTGATCAGCCAAGGTTCCGCCCATTTGAACAGCGGTGCTTTCTCTTCCTGCTGAACCACCAAATAAATGAGTAATAAGTGTTCCAAAAAAGACTAGAGGAGCCATCTTCCAATGGATGTGTCTTTTGGTCAATATCATTTCTTGTAAGAGGCGTTCATTACCACCCTCTACACCCTTTTCTAGTAAGTGATAAAGATAACCAATTAAAAGACCTCCTAATGGTAGTAACCAGATAAAAATTTGATGACCTTCCCTTGTGTTAGTTACTAAGTCTAACGCGATTAAAAAAAAGGCAGAAAGTAACCCCAATACTGTTCCAATTAGTAAAATCGCTATACACCAGCGTATTAAAACATAAATCGAGTTTTGGATGTTATTTTTTAGCTTGTGTTCCATTTGGCGCTCAAAGGTATTAAAATAATAAATTTTTCAACAATTGGCGTCAGCGTTCTTTGTCCAGCAAAGCATTGATTAATAAGTGTGCTTTAAATTTGTTAGTAAAAAAAAAGGGGTACAATTTGCACCCCTTTATGTTATGTATAAACAATGGTAAACTTAATTATTTTATTACGATTTGTCTTACTTGCTGGCTATCACCAGTTGATACCCGAACTAAATAAACCCCAGCGCGGTAATTTTCAGTTGAAATTAACACTAAATTTTCCCCAGACTTACCTTGAATTGGAAAACTGTCTAGCGTCTGACCTAACATATTAACCAATTGAACATCTGCGTGTTGGTCATTGCTTAAATGAAATTGAACATTAACTTCTTTATCTGCAGGATTTGGAAATACGTTGAATTCAGTTAAATTAATTTCTTCTGAAATACTTAACTCACTTGGTCCTCCGCTATATATATTAATATCATCTAAGAAGAAATTATTACCTCCATCGCTTTCGAAGCGGAACATCACTCTTAAATCATTCACCCAGAATTGACTAGTGATATTTGTAACGTGTACTGTAACCCAGTCTTCTTTTGAAGAAGGTGTCCAAGAGTTTGTGCTAATTAAAGTACCAAGGTTGTTGCCACCACGATTCATTCTTGTAGCCCATAAATTACCGCAGTTGTTACTAATTAAAACACGTAACCACTCATTGTTTGCATTACTGCGCCTTCTGTATGCATAGCGGAATGTAAGCGTAACATTGTCAGTTATACTTGATAAATCAACAGGAGCAGAAATCAGTTCGTCTGTATTGCCTGCACTTTGACCAAAATTTGCTAATCGCACGCTTTTTTCGCCGGTGTGAGCTGCATTATTGGTGATTTCAAAAGCTGCATTGTTTCCAGGGTTGTTAACCGACCATGGGCTATCTGCTAGTGTGGCGTATGTTTCAAACCCTTCCAAGAAAGGGAGTGTGGCGCCCTCAGGAAGCACAGTGATAAATCCACTTTTGGTTTGTGTATCAGACCCAGTACCATCTGTTGCGGTCAAAGTTACAGCATATGTGCCAGGCGTATTGTAAGTAACGGTTGGATTTTGATCTGATGAAGAAGAAGGAGATCCACCAGGGAAATTCCATGTCCATCCGTTGGGTGCGTGGAATGATAAATCTGAAAAAGTAATAGATTGTCCTGGACAAACTACCCGATTATTAGCATCAAAGTCTGCACGACACAAAATGTCTGGATCGAATACACCAGTAGCTTGTAAATTACTAGCGGAAACAACGTTGTTTCTCCCTCCAACAGCAGAGTTAAGTGCCGCATGCATTCTTGCTTTTTGGCCATTGGTAAACATTTTTGCACAAAATGAGTACTCCATGTAGTTTTCCACATTGTCTAAAGAACCACAAGATTCACCGTTTACGTTACAAGTTGTCCAACCAATGGTGTTTGGAGTATCAGCAATACCATCATCTGAGTCACAGTTACTTTGTAAACCAGGATTGTTTGTTGGCCCCCAGGTGTGTGGTAAGTCTAACCAGTGACCTACTTCATGCGTCATTGTTCTACTTGTTTGGAAATTGGCTGTTCCTATTCCCCCAACATAATTGTGAAGCACATGAATACCATTACCCATTCCAGAGAAATTCGGCAAGAATGTATAACCAGCGGCACCGCCAATGTCTGCAGCAACAAAAACATTTAAATAACGGTCTCCAGGCCAATTACCATGGTTTTGTTGCACTAAACTAACTCGCTGCTGACCAGAAGCGCCAAAAGTTAGGTTAGAAAAAGTTCTAGTAATTCCATTGGTACAGTTACCACTAGGGTCTCTTCTGGCTAATTTAAACTGAATTTCAACATCAGCTACAATAGGAAGAAAAGCACTATTCACGTTGTTGGCATCATTATTTAACTTTTGAAAGTCATTGTTTAAAATACGGATACAATCTTCCACCTGCTCGTTAGATATATTCTCTGGACCCCCAGCATGAATAATATGAAAAACAACAGGAATGGTGTAGGAGATGCTTCTATTTCCATTACTTTGTAGCAATTCAGGGTGGTTGGCAATGAAATGATCACGGAACTGTCTTAAGGCGTCCTCATTTGCTTTAAATTCTGCTTGTTCCGAAGGACTTAGCGATTCAAAATATTTTTCTGTCTCTTCTACTTGATGACAGAAATGAGGCTCTTCACCATGATGATGGTGATGTTGCGCGAATAGGGGTGTTAAAAAGGTTAAGCATAACAGTAGAGCAAAAAAGTTTTTCATAAAATAATTTTAGATGATTTTCTTGAGAAAATCGTTTTGGCTAAAATATTTAATTTCAGATTAATTACCTATACTCTTTTTTTAAACGGTAATTATTGTTGATTAAATTGCAAGATTCGTCTTGTGCATATCAAAATAAAGGGCTTAATTCTTGATAATTGTGGTTTGATAGTTTGTTTGAGCGCCGCTTAAGACTAACTTATAGGCGCCTTTTGAAAACTCATTGATAGGAATTGGAAGTATGTTTGCTCCAGAAGTTCCAAAAATCTTAGAGGACCAAACCTCTTTACCTGAATAGTCCCATAATTTTACCGTGATATGTTCAGCGCTTTTTAATGCAAACTTAACCTGAACGATGTCCTCACTTGGATTAGGGAATACTTGAATTGCTTCTAAATCGAAAGAATTAGTTGTGCTTAAAATTAAATCTTCGCTAGGTGGCCCGCTATATAAATTGATGTCATCAATATAAAGATTGTTTCCGCCATCACTCAAAAAATTAAATTTAAACCTAAAGTTTTCTGTCCAAAAGCTACTGCTAATATTTGTAACATGCATGGTAGTCCAGTCTTCAGGGTTAGGTTGCCATGGTACACTCGAAGTGTTCGTGCCAAGTGCTGTTCCAATTAATGAGCTGCGAACTAGCCAGCTATCACCACAATTGTTGGAAACAAAAACACGAAGTCGCTCATTGTTGTCGTTATTCTTTCTGCGATAAGCAAAACGAAAAGACAATGTAACTTGATCTGTGATTCCTGATAAGTCAATGTTTCCTGATGCTAATTCATTCTCTATTCCAGTAATTAAGTCGAAATTATTCAAATATACCGATTGATTTCCTGTTCTGCCTACGAAGTCAGCAATTTCAAAACCAGTATCCAGTCCCCATTCATTAGATGTCCATCGCGAAGCAGGAAGCACTGTCATATTTTCAAAACCTTCGAAGAATGGCGGTGAAAGCACGTTATCTAAGACAGTGATAAAAGCTGTTTTTGTAACAGAAGCAGAATTATTTCCATCTGAAACGGTCAATGAAACTTCGTAGGTTCCTGGATTGGCGTATGTGATTGCTGGATTCATGCTGTTGCTTTGTGAGGGCATACCTCCAGGAAAACTCCACTGCCAAGAAACAGGTGCATGATAGGATTCATCAAAAAATTGTATCTGCGCTCCTTTGCAAATTACATGTTGATTACTCCGAAAGTCTGCCTTACAAATTTCATCAGGTAACAAGACCCCTGTGGCCTCTAAATTGCTCTGAGAGGTAATGGAAATAAAGTTGGGTATGCCTGTAAAATTAGCATGCATTAAATCTTTTTGCCCCTCAGAAAACATTCTTCTGCAAGAAGAATAGCTCATATGATTTTCTATTTGGTCAAACACATCGAACCCAAAAGCATCATTGATTGGAACAGAATTACAAGTGTTTAACAAGCTATTACAGCCCCATACTTGATCTGCTGGCGGTGTGTCGCAGATGAAATCGCCTGAATTGGAACAATCACTTGTATGACAACCACCTTGAAAAGTATGCAATAGTCCGCAGATATGACCCATTTCATGTGTTAGCGTTCTTCCACCAAAAGAGGCAGCCGTTCCCACACGCCCAATTCTATCGTGTCTGTTGAGAATGCCGTGACCAGCTCCCCAGTTGTTATACGGAAGAAATGCATACCCAAGTGTAGTACCTTGACCGCTTCCTGCGATGGAGTTAACCACCCAAATATTGATGTACCTACTGTTAGGCCAAGCGTCTAAACCGCCATTATTTGAATATTTGCAACTTTCACCAGCATTATTGGTAAGGTGTGGTGCAAATTTTCTCTGAACGCCATTTGTGCAGTTACCTTGTGGGTCAATTTTTGCCAAACGAAACTCAACTTGAACATCTGCATGAATCTCTTGAAAAGGAGCGTCTGAGGTTTGTCTTACTAAGTGAGCATCTGCATTGTATGCGTTAAAGTCTTCATTCATTACATCGATGCCACTTTGAATTTGTGACATGGAAATATTACCAGCCCCCCCATCATGAATAATGTGAAAAACTACGGGTATGATAAAACTTTGTCCTCTTTCAAAATTACTATTTGCTGCTTCCTGCCGAATTTGTTGAACGGATTGAGCCAGCTTTTCCATAAACAAAGGGTCTTTGGCTTTTTCTTGAGCCAAGTGATGATCAAACCCGCACCAATTTTCTTGTGCATGATTGAAATTAATGAAAAATGTAATTGATAATAGTAGTGCGTAATATCTCACAAAAATAATTTGGGCTAATATAGGGATAAAAAAGTTAGCTGTCAAAGCACAACTGTTTTGCGATTGACAAATAGAAATTAAATTAACCGTGTTTAATTGATATAAAGACTAATTGATTTGATTTAGAAATTCGATTTATCTGCAATTTTGTTGTTAATTTAGCGCATGCAATTTAAGGATGTTATAGGGCAAAATGCAATTAAAGCGCAGCTAATAAAATCTGTTAAGGATGAAAGAGTTAGTCATGCTCAGTTATTTCTTGGAAATTTAGGTCATGGTGCTCTCGCTTTATCTATCGCGTATGTTCAATACCTTTTTTGTGAAAACAAAACAGATCACGATAGCTGTGGAACTTGCCCGTCTTGCAGAAAAATGGAACAACTGCAGCACCCTGATGTGCATTATACTTTCCCTACTGTTCAAGCGGATAGTAAAGTGTGTGACCCTTTAATGGTATCTTGGCGAGAACAGGTTGTTGCATCTCCATATTTCAACCTGCAAGAATGGAGTCATAAAATTGACCCAAAAGGAAGAAATGCAATAATTTCTGTTCACCAAAGTCAGGAATTAATCAATAAGCTCACTTTAAAATCTTTTGAAGGAGGGTATAAGGTGGCGATTGTATGGATGGCAGATGCAATGAAGAATGAATGTGCTAATAAACTACTTAAATTAATTGAAGAGCCTCCTCCTAAAACATTGATTATTTTATTAGCCGAACAAAATGGAGCCATTTTGCCAACCATTCTGAGTAGAACCCAAATACTGAAAGTTAAACCATTACCAGATACCGAAATACAAGAGCTTTTAAGGAGTAAAGGGATAAACAACTCAGACCTTATCTCAAGTATTGCCTTGCGCTCTGAGGGTAATGTAATTGCAGCAAATGCAATGTTATCTGATAATCAAACAAGCCATCAAAACAGAACCGATTTTATTCAGTTGATGCGTGTTTGTTTTAAAAAGGATGTGCTACCTATGTTCGACTGGTCAGAAAAGCTAGCGAGTTATGGTAAAGATGAACAAAAAGATTTCCTCGCATATGCCTTGTTTATGGTGCGGCAAAGCATTATGAAAAACTATACGAATGGCGATTTAATGCGAGCATCTCAAGAAGAAATTGAATTTTTAGAAAAATTTGCTCGCTTTATCACCAATAACAATATTTTGCCTTTTACGCAACTGTTCAATGATGCGATATATCATTTAGACAGAAACGCCAATCCAAAAATATTGTTTACGAATATTACTTTTGAGGTAATGCGATACATACATCGGGCTTGATTAGCCACCCAGTTTCTTATACTCGCTTGGTGTGTTTTGAAAGTACTCAGAAAAGCTTTTTGAAAAATAGGCAATACTCGAAAAGCCGGTTTTATAGGCAACTTCACTTATATTCAACTCTTTTTCTGTAGAGAACAATAGTGCTGCGTGCTCCAAACGAATATGTTTAATTACAGCGGTTGTAGATAAACCACAAATAGCTTTTAATTTTCTATGCACTTGTGTTCGACTTAAGCCCAATTCTTCGGAAAGCTCATTAACACCAAACGCATTGTTTGATAGTTGCTTTTCAATAATACAATTTATTTTTTGAATAAAGCCGTTTGGATGATGGAGTAGTCCATTGTTTTCTTTATCAGTAGTCGTTTGGTGTGCCTTAGTGGAAAAGCGTTGTTCTAGTTTTTTTTGCCAATTCCAAAAGCCAAAAATTAATTGTTTTATTTCATCTATTACGAAAGGCTTTCCAAGATAAGAAATAGCTCCAGCTTCTAGACCTTTTTGAATACTTTGCGTGTCTGTTTTTGCCGAAAGCAATACAATAGGTATGTGTTCAGTTAATTCATTTTGATTAATTAAGCTTGCCATTGTTACACCATCCATTTCGGGCATTATAACATCTGATAAGATAACATCTGGAATATGGGCTAACGCAAGTTGATGACCAATTTTTCCGTTTTCAGCAGTGTAACATTGAAAGCTCTCTGACAACTCAGCTGCAAGATGACTACGCAAATCTTTGTGATCCTCTACAATCAATACAACTGGTTTATCTTCTTGATTTATTTGCGGAGAAATAATATTTTTTTCAGGTGTTTTTGGAAGTACAAGATTAAATATTGCACCCGAAGAACTGTTTTTTGCCAAATATAAATCTCCACCACAACTATTCAATAAAGATTTTGATAGAGCAAGTCCTAGTCCTACACCTTGCTCTTTTTTATTCGTTTGGTAGCGCTGAAATAATTTTGGAACAAAATCCTTGTCTATACCTGGCCCTTCATCTTTTACGGCGATGATAACTTGTGCGGATTGATTGATTGAAAGTTCAATAATTATTTCTTTTCCAATGGGCGAAAATTGAATGGCATTGGAAATCAAATTGTTTAGCGCTTTTTTTAAAAAGTTGAAGTCAAATGAATAGTAAAAAGAGTTTGAATCGCTTTTTAAAACAAGTCTGACTTGCTTTTTTTCCGCCATCGCTTCAAACTCACTTATAATTTCCTTACAAAACTGTACCAAATCTGTTTCGCTGAAATTGGGCTGCAATATACCCTCCTCTAACTTAGAAACTGTGATTAATTCATTGAATAGTTCTAATAAGTGTTCTGATTGTGCTAAAATTAGCTTAGCGTTTTGCTTGATTTTATCGTCTTTTGAATTACTGCTAATTTGTTTTGCTGGGGACTGAATCAAACTAATTGGTGTTCTGAATTCATGTGCTAGATTGGCATAAAACATAGATTTTTTCTTCTCAAGATCTTCTTTCAATTTTTTGGTACGCCAATAGTAAATAGCGGTAAAAGAGAGTAAAATACTTATCAAAATAGCAATAGTTATACCCTGATAAAGTCTAGAAATTTTTAGGGCGGCAATTTCTTTTTCTTTTTGTGTTTGAGCTTTAAAATGGGCATCTTCTAATTTAGCAATAATCGTTTTTTGTTCGCTGATTTGCAGAGAGTCTAGTAAATTATGATACTGCTTTTGATAGAAGAAAGCGCTATCGTAAACCTGCTCGTTTTCATAAATCATGAGCAAGTTTTGTAATGCTAATTTATACAAAGGTATATGTTGGAGTTGTTGACCACGAGATAGCGCTAATCGCAACAATTGAAGACCCTTGTTTATCTCCCCCTTATCATAATATAAAGTGCCTAAATTGAGTAATGTTACTCCTTCGTCATACTGATTATGTATTTTTTGATGTATGTGCAAAGCCTTTTCAAAATAGTCAATCGCTTTTGCTGTTTCTCCAACGACCCTATGGTAAAAGGAACCTAAATTATTAAGTGTAAGCCCAATTTTTGCAGAATCTTTTAAGTTTTCATAATAACTCAATCCATATTCAAAATAGCGCTTTGCACTATCCGCTTCTTTCGTTCTAGAATAAGCAGTTGCTAAATTGATGAAGCTGGCCGCAACCGTTGCGCTGTCTCGGTGTATGCGGTTATTTTCAAGTGCAGTTTTAAAATAGGTCGTTGCTTTATCGAACTCTTGTAAGTAAAAGTATTCATATCCAATTCCTGTTTTTATTTTTGAATAGTAAACTGGAAATCGGGCTTTGTCTAAACTGTTTAGGAGCGCAAAATACATATCCAAGCTTGCGTCGGATTGTCCCAACTTCGAATGAATGGTGGCTATCTCACATCCAATTTCTAGTTGCAAAGCAGCCTGGTTTTGTACAATTGGCAAGGCAAAAAAATCTTCTAGAACTGCCAACCTATCTGTTAACGCAAGTGATTCGGTCTCTTTTAAAAAGATTTTGACGACATCTAAACGCTTTGTTTCATTAGAAATGTTTGACAGTTCTTTTTCTATCGATTGCAAGTCCCTAATTTGTGCTTGACTAAATGCACAAAAGGAGAATATCATAATTAGAAAACTGGCAAAGATGCTTTTCATTTGTTTTTTCTTACCGTAAAATCAAAATTTACGCCAAACCCAACTTTTAAATCAAGATGAATTGATACGAGAAATAAAGATAATAATTTGTGAATGCAATCTTATTGAATGCTAGGAAATTAATAACCGACGCGACTTTTTCAAATTCAACTCAACACATAAAGCCATCAAATTCAACTGATTAACAAAAAAAGAAACAATAGTACAATTATTTGCAACATTGGTTAAAACATTAATCACCCCCTTTTTTTGTGACTTTTTAGTGTTGACATAGCTTTGCTTGAAATTAAAACAATTAGCATGAAAAATCGAATATTTACTTGGTCTTTGCTAGTATTTGTAGTTGCTTTTTTGCAGACTACTTTTGCGCAAGTCAACTTAACAAATGGTCTAGTTTTTCATTTGCCATTAGACAATAACACATTGGATGTTAGCGGTAATAATAACCACGGCACGGGTCAGCATTTGATTGTTTCTGAAAACCGCTTTGGTAGTAAAATGAAAGCGATAAATTTTGACGGTAACCATTCAAACGGAATGATTTCTATGGGTGCGCCCCTCATGAATAGTTTAACGAATTGGTCTATTTCTTATTGGTTTCGAATTAATTCAAATATTAATGCGATGAGTTTGGTTGGTCAAGACAACTCAATAGAGTCGGGTTACTATACGAATTCAAATAGAGTTATTGTATTCCATCCAACATTTGGTTCTTTAAGTTTCCCAATTGCCTCGCCAACAACATGGAACCATGTGGTAATTACTGGTGATCACTCTGCTCTTCGTTGTTACCACAATGGTAATTTAGTGAGAACAGAGCTAGGGAACTTTACAGCGGTAAATACTAGTCACAATTTTAACATTGGTGGGAATGTTGTTAACCAATCCAATAACACATGGCTGCGGGGCAGGATAGATGATGTGAGGTTGTACAATAGAGTAATAAATGCTGATGAGGTTTCGGCATTATTTAACTCTAATTCAGTTACTGTTGACATTACAGCCATTAGCCAAACGAATTTATGCGCTGGTGAAACTTTCTCAGTTGATTTTTCGGCAACTGGTGAGGTATTAACCGGCAATGAGTACTTGTTAGAACTCTCGGATTTGAATGGTGATTTTGTGGATAATATTGAAATAGGCAAAATACAAAGCGATGCACTAACAGGAACACTAACAGGTGTTATTCCCGAAGGTGCACAATCTGGAACTAATTATTTGTTGCGGGTGAGCTCAACAAACGTCATGTCTGTAGGCACTCCAAACGCACAATTAATCAGTATTCAAGGAGTTGTTGGCGATATTCCTGACCCAAGTTTATTTAGGTTTGTAGGGGAATCAAATGGCAGGTTTTACTACAGAAACATTGTTGCAGCGAATTTTAATACAGCCAATACTAACTGCATCAATAACGGTGGTCATTTGGCGAACATTGGCGACCAATCTGATCAAAATCTTTTAACATCTTACTTGTCTTCGAATTCAGCTTGGATTGGATTTAGAAGGGTAGGAGGTGTGTTTACTTGGCAAAACAATTTCACATCGCCCTATTTAAACTGGCACCCTAGTCAACCAGGATCTAATAACCATGCTGTTATGCGATTGGATAACGGAAGGTGGAACGGTTTAGCTCCATCAGAAAGCAGAGATTATTATTTGCAGTTAGAACCAGCAGGTTTACATTTTGCAGAATGTGACGGTGCCTCGGCTATTTTTTCACCTGCAGAACTAGCCGGAGCAACATACAGTTGGACAGGTCCTAGTGGTTTTTCCTCTAATGATCAGAACCCAACAATACCAAATGTAGGAATGCCAAACGACGGAACATACTCCCTAACCTTAGAAAAAAACGGATGTTCATCAAGCGCTTGGACAGTGGGCTTAACAGTTAACCCATTATCTGTTAACAAACCTGTAGGAACGAATAGTTTAATCGTATGTGAAGCATCTACGGCTGAAATATATGTTGAGCAAACAGAAACCAATTTAACATATTCCTTGCACGTTTTGCCTTCTTTGGATATGGTTGGAACAACACAAAATGGCAACAACGACACCTTGTTTTTCACAACTAGTGCATTGACTGGTGCATCGAACTTTTTAATCAGATCACAGGATCCAAATACTGGCTGTCAAAGATGGATGGAAGATACTATCACTATAGATACTTGGGCATTGCCCAACAAACCAATCGTAGTTGGAGACCAAATTTGTAATGGTGGTGAACTGGATTTAACAGCTTCAGGTGCTCAACCAAATGAAGTGTATAATTGGTATAGCAACCCATCATTGACAAACTTACTTTCATCCAATACCAATGGTCAATTTACAACAGATTCTATTTGGATGACACAAACTTATTTTGTTACAATTACTGACCTTAACGGTTGTGAAAGCGATACGGCCCAAGTGCACGCAGTGGTTATTCAACCGTTATCTCCTGAAATAGATTTGTCTTCCGGTCTTTTGGTGCATTATACTTTTAATGGAAACACCCAAGACCAAAGTGGTAACAATATTAATGCTGCTATTGTAGGGAGCAATTTTTCCTATGTTGATGATAGGAAAGGTAACGCAAGTTCAGCACTTAATTTGAATGGATCGACATATACCACATCAGGAAACCCACCACAAGTTGGGGCCTTGACCAATCAAGTTACCATTGCCATGTGGGTGAGACAAACACCATCGAATTGGGGGGCAACTACACCATTACTAAATAAATGGCAGATGAATGGCTTGTTTGTTGGGTTAAATAGTTTCCAAACATCCCCAAATCAGCCGAATGAAAACAGGGTGAGGTGGAGAGTAAATAATGCTGGTTTAGCTCAATCTAATGTCAATGTTCCTTTCAATCAGTGGCATCATATTGTTTGCACTTACAACGGTGCACAATTGAGAATTTATCAAAACGGTGTTTTAACTGGTCAAACCAATCACACGGGAACTATTACTAATACGATTACGAATTTAGAGTTTGGAAGACAAGCAAATGGTACGAGTAGTACCTTTTATAGAGGCGATGCAGATGATATAAGACTATATAACAGGGCTTTATCGGTAAACGAAATTACAGCACTTTACAATGATGGTTCTGTTGCGTTTTCTAATGCGCCTATTTGTGAGGGAGAAGACTTGATTTTAACAGCTCCAAGTTTTTCTGGTGCAGATTACGCTTGGTCTGGACCTAATGGTTTTACCTCAGCAGATCAGCTTCCTGCCGCAATTGAAAACACAGAAAAAGTAATCCATGAGGGGGTTTATGCTTTAACGGTTACCAGAGATGGGTGTACTTCACTGCCACAAACCGTGAGTGTTGAAATTCTGCCAACGCCAACTATAACAGCTGTAATCAACGATACGATTTGTGGTTCGGGTAACGCATCTTTACAGGCTGTATCTAGCGACCCTAGCGCTACTTTCTTATGGTATAACCAGGCGGTAGGCGGCACTGCAATTGCTAATCAAACAAGTAATGTGTTAAACATTTCTAACGTGACCCAAACTGAAACACGGTATGTAAGCACAGTATTGAACGGATGCGAAAGCCAAAGAGTTCCTGTAAGTGTAATTGTAAATAATGTTGCAGCAACTAATTTAATTTTAAATGGCCCTACTCAGATTTGTGATGGAGATAACTATACATTTACGATTGAAGGCGCAGAAAACAATGTTGTTTACACTGCTTTAGTAAATGGTTTAACCACAACCAGCCAACAAGTAGGACAAGGTGTTGATCTGTTGTTTCAACTACCTGCAGCAGACTTACAAATTGGTAATAATACCGTTGAAATTTCGGCAAGTTCGCCAGGTTGTGGTGCTGTTTTACTCACACAAGAGCTTAATGTAGATGTGTTGTTTGTGCCAGCTGCCAACATTAGCGCGAGTTCCGGAAATGGAGACATTTGTAATGGACAAGCTATTTTATTGAGTGCCTCCAATGGCGATAGCTATTTGTGGAGCAATGGAGCAACATCTTCAGAGATTACAGTTGCTCAAACAGGAACGTTTTCTGTTGTGATTACACATGCTAATGGCTGTCAAAGTGAGTCCGCTCCTTTTCAAACACAAGAAATTGCTCTGGACACACCAGTTATAAATGCAGATGGACCAACGACTTTCTGTGATGGTGGTCAGGTAACGCTAACTGCCAGCGGCGCACAAAATTATGAGTGGAATAATAACATTTCTGGTCCAGCTATTACGGTATCCAATAGCGGAACGTTTACAGTTTCTGCTTCTCAAGCGTCTTGTATTACAACTTCTGCACCGATTACTGTTTCTGTGTTAAGTTTACCAACAGTTACGATTCAAGCAAGTGCGAATGAGGTTTGTGCTGGAGATGCTGTGACTTTAACCGCGCAGGGAGGCAATAACATCAGTTGGGATAATAATGTGCAAAATGGTGTAGCATTTATTCCAACCAGCACAACGACTTACACGGCAATGGTAACAGACAACAATGGCTGTGAAAATACAAGTAGCACAACAGTTGTGGTAAATCCTTTACCAACAGTTACGATTCAAGCAAGTGCGAATGAAGTTTGTGCTGGAGAAGAGGTCACACTAACTGCACAAGGTGGGGTTACATTCATTTGGGACAATAACGTGCAAAATGGTGTAGCGTTTATTCCAACTAGCACCGAAAACTATAATGTATTGGTGATAGACAACAATGGCTGTGAAAACTCCGGAAGTACCTCGGTAGTGGTGAACGCCTTGCCACAAACAAGCATAATTACTGGTGCTGAATTGGTGTCGTGTAATGCCGATGCAGAAGTTTACCAAGTTATAGGAGACGCTAATTCGTCATTCCTATGGACTGTTCCGGTTGGTGCAACTATTGTAAATGGACAAGGCACAAACGCCATTATCGTCAACTTCAACGGTAATTTCGGGATAATTAGTGTGGTAGAGACCAATGAGTTGGGTTGCGAAGGTGGTGTAATGGAAATAGAAGTAAATTGCAACTTATCAACAAATGATAAAGAAAAAGATTTATTGCTTCAAGTGTATCCTAATCCCACTAATGGTTTAGTTACAATTGAAGGGCTTTCTGAAATTTCAGGCGACAAAGCCATTCATGTTTACGATGCGACGGGAAGACTCGTGCATACGCAAATGAGCATTCAAGACAAAGCACAAATTGAGTTGAATCCGTTTGCTCCAGGTGTTTACTGGATTAGCATCCACTGGAAAGAAGGTCATGCACAATTTAGAGTAGTGAAGAATTAGTAGTATAATCAAAGTAGCAAAAAGGGGACATCTAGGAAGTGTCCCCTTACTTTTTAATTCAATTAATACAAAAAGTTATTGTAGGGGTATCGTTCTTTGAAAATACGCTTTACTTCTTCGTAAAGGACATCCTTGAATTCTTCGATATTTTCTTTTTGGTGGGCGGAAATAAAGATGCAGGCATGTGGTCCGATTTTCGCCATCCATTGTTGTTTGATTTCTTCTAAGGTATAGTTTTCTTTCTTTTTTTCTCCTAAATCATCCTCTTCTTGAGGCGTGTATTGATAATTGTCGATTTTATTAAAAACAATGATGGTTGGTTTTACCTCTTTATCGATTTCAGCAAGTGTTTCGTTGACGACTTTGTAATGGTCCTCAAAATTCGGGTGGGAAATATCTAAAACATGCACTAAAATATCTGATTCCCTCACCTCGTCCAATGTAGATTTAAAAGATTCAACCAATTGATGCGGCAATTTTCGGATAAACCCTACGGTATCCGAAAGCAGGAAGGGCAAGTTTTCGATAACCACTTTTCTCACAGTGGTGTCTAGGGTAGCAAATAATTTGTTTTCTGCAAAAACCTCTGATTTACTCAATAAATTCATAATGGTACTTTTGCCCACATTGGTATAACCAACAAGCGCAACACGTACTAATTGTCCGCGATTCCCTCTTTGAACAGCTTTTTGCTTGTCAATTTCTTCCAACTTCTTTTTGAGTAGACTAATTTTCTGTTTAATGATTCTTCGGTCAGTTTCAATTTGTGTCTCGCCTGGTCCGCGCATACCAATCCCTCCTTTTTGACGCTCAAGGTGTGTCCACATTCTCGTTAGTCTTGGTAAAAGATACTCATACTGGGCTAACTCTACTTGTGTTTTGGCGTGAGAGGTTCTTGCTCTAGAGGCGAAAATATCTAAAATTAAATTACTTCTATCAAGAATTTTGACGTTCATTGTACGTTCTATGTTACGAAGCTGAGAAGGAGATAAATCATCATCGAAGATGACCATATCGATTTCTTCCTCTTTAACATAAGCGGCCACCTCTTCTATTTTTCCTGTACCAAGAAATGTTTTTGGATGCGGTGTTGGGAGTTTTTGTAGAAATTTTTGCACCGTAACTGCTCCAGCGGTTTCTGCTAAAAATGCCAGTTCATCCAAATGATCTTCCGCCTCTTCTTGCGTCTGATTTTGACTGATTACACCTACCAAAACTGCTTTTTCTCCTGTTATGCCTTCCGCAATTTTTCCTACTTCCATAACTTACTCTTCTCTTAATTGCATGATGTACTCCACTAATTTGAATTGCTCTTCTTCCTCTACAATCATATTGCGATAGGAGGGCATGTTTCGCCCTCTTCCATTGAGAATAACTGTTAACACTTCTTCAGGGGCCAAACTACTTTTGGTTAAATCCGATGCGCCACTGATATTTGAGTTACCTTGCTTGCCATGACAGCTGGTACAATAATAATTGTAAATATAATCTCCTCTAACCTCGCCTGTTACTTCGTCTGCCCAATCTGGACTATGACAAGAAAATAGTCCAAGCCAAAGGCTTAGAACCAACCAGCGCCCAAATGAGGATGCGTAAATGGCCATGGAATTGAAATGAAAATTAACACTAAACCAAGTAGGTAATAACGCAAAATTAATTTGTGCTTTACATCTGGAACTTCACGTAATTCGGCTTTTTTACGACCTAATGTGACCAAAATAATGGCTAAAATCATTAATACAGGATGCTCCACATCAAAAAATCGCAAACTTTTGTCCGCCATTAATCCCGAAACAAACTGTACTTTATCAGAAGTAAAATACAAAACTAAACCAATAAGCAATTGAATGTGCAAAAAGATCATCGTAAAGAGATTAATCATCTTGTCTTTTTTCTCGTACTTACCACTTTTTAAATTCAGCAAGGCGTTCACAATAGCGACCACCAATAAAAGTAAAACTATATATCTCAACCCAGAGTGTGCACTTACTAAAGCATTCATGTTTTTATTATTTATTGCAACGAAAATAAAGTTTTTTTTGTTAGGTTCAGCTTATTTTTGCTTTATTTCACCTTATTTTGAAAGATGCATGAGATTATGGTTGTAGTTCAAAGTGTTTTAATAGATTTAGAAAAAGTGGCGTTGCTTCCAAAAAGAAAAAGGAAGTTGCTGGGTTTAACTTACAAGTCAGTTTTCATTTATATGTTTTGCCTTGTTTTGATAATTTTGAGCTCCTGTACAGTGGTTCATCAAGGCATGATTACGGCTCTTCATCCAATAAACAAAAGTGATGTTGTATACGTAGATGAAGCGGTTGGTTACAGTAAAATTCATTATTTCATTGGTTTTGGCGGTTACCGAACGGCCAGTCAGGTGCATGAAGCCAAGCAAAAATTATTCGCAAATTATCCGTTATCTAAAGGAGAAAGTTTTGAAAACTTAATACTTCCAGAGCGTAAAACCTTTTTTCCTTTTATTACGCGTTCAGAGGTGTTTGTTTTTTCGGATGTGGTAAGGCGTGATACCAATTATTCAATTACTCTGAACGACGCTTATTTGGAGAAATTGAAGCCGCGACGGCAAGACAACACCAACTTTTTCAAAATAAATCAACGTGTCATTTTTAAAGGGGTTTTAAATAATCATTTTAATGCTACGATTATTAATTTTAATCATGACAAGCGAATAACCCTCCTTGTGCACCACCCGAATAAAATAAAAGTCCGTAACGTAACACAGGATATGATTTTTTCTAAAGAAGATCAGTTTGGTGAGTTATCACTTGGCGAAGATATTTCTTTTTTAACTGGACATAACCTGATTGATACAGGAACATTAATTGGTCTAAACCCTGAGTACGGTTTAGTTCAAACAGAAAAGAGAGCAGTAAAAGTTGAACTCAAAAATCTGATTAAAAAGAACATACAAAAATCTGAGTAGCCCGATTTAATACAAAAAACCAAACAAATTGTAATAGATTACATTTTTTAGCGTGTTTTATTGTAATCCATTACAATTTTTTATTACAAAAATTGTAACCGAATACATACAGTTTTATTCGAAATACTTACACTGTAAAAAAATGCTTCTCTAAATTTAACACACGCCTAACATCCGCTATTTCAAGATTTCAATTATCTTTAAGTTTCAATATTTTTTAGCACAATGGAGCAAGAGAAAGAGGTAAATAGTTGGCACGCCCAACCGATTAAAGAGGTGGTAGCAATGCTCAACAGCAATGAAAAAAGTGGGCTTTCTAAAGACGAAGCCAGTGAAAGGCTTTTGAAATATGGTCGTAATGAAATCCCTTCTGCTAAAAAAAGAACTTGGTGGATGCGACTATTAACGCAGTTCCACAACGTATTGATTTATGTGCTCATGGTTGCGGCTTTAATTACTGCTTTAATGGACCATTGGGTAGATACATGGGTGATTTTGGCGGTTATCTTCATTAACGCAATCATTGGATATATTCAAGAAGGAAAAGCAGAAAAAGCATTAGAAGGCATTCGTAAAATGTTATCACTAGAGGCGATTGTACTTCGCGATGATAAAAAACAAAAAATCAACGCTGAAGAATTGGTGCCTGGAGATATTATTCATTTAAAATCAGGGGACAAGGTTCCGGCGGATGTTAGACTAATCAAGACGAAAGATTTTCGTGTAGAAGAATCACCGCTTACCGGAGAATCTTCCGCTGTGGAAAAAAACACATCACCAGTTGAGGACAATGCTGTTATTGGTGACCAACGCTCAATGGCTTTTTCAGGAACCGTAGTGGTTTATGGAAGCGCCACAGCAATAGTCGTAAGTACTGGCAGCACAACAGAGCTTGGTCGAATCAATGAAATGATTTCAGCGGTTGGTACCATGACCACTCCATTGTTACAACAAATTGAAAAGTTTGGAAAATGGCTTTCTGTAATCATTTTACTCGCTACAGCTGCTTTCTTTGGATTTGGTTACTTTTTCAGAGATTATTCCGTTGCAGAACTTTTCTTAGCTTCCATTGGATTAGTGGTAGCGGCTATTCCAGAAGGGTTGCCAGCAATCATGACGATTACTTTGGCTATTGGTGTGCAGAAAATGGCAAGCCGCAATGCAATTATCAGACGCTTACCATCGGTTGAAACGCTTGGTGCAGTGAGTGTTATTTGCTCCGATAAAACGGGAACACTCACCAAAAACGAAATGACCGCCAAAATCATAATTACAGCTGAAAAAGAATACGAGGTGGAGGGAACTGGTTATGCGCCAGAAGGAAAAATCAAAGAGGACGGTAAAACGATTGACCCTCAAAATGATGCGGTTTTATTGCAATTATTAAAAAGTGCACGTGCATCCAATAATGCTGAAATCAATCAAGAAAACGGTAAGTGGAAATTAACAGGTGCGCCCACCGAAGGCGCATTGTTGACTTTAAGTCACAAGGCTGGGTTGAACGAATTCCAACCAGAACGCATAGATACGGTTCCTTTTGAATCGGAACACAAATACATGGCCACGCTCAACAAGGTAGATGAAGAGGTGTTTGTTTTTATTACCGGAGCCCCTGACCGTTTAGTTGATTTTTGCACACATCAATACACCTCAAAGGGTGCCGAAAAAATAGATCCATCCTATTGGACTGAAAAAATGGAGCAAATTGCAGAAAAAGGACAACGGATGCTTGGTATAGCCTTTGGAAAAACAAATTCAGATAGAACAAGCATAGACAAGGACTATTGCGAAAAAGAAAAAACTTTTCTCGGCGTTGTTGGAATTATGGATCCTCCCAGGGATGAAGTGCTCGATGCGATTCAAGAATGTAAAGAAGCTGGGGTTAAAGTAAAAATGATTACCGGTGACCATGTTGTTACGGCTAAAGCGATTGGAAAACAAATCGGTATTGGCGATGGAATAAAGGCAATAACCGGAAAAGAGCTAGAGGAAATGAGCGATGAAGAATTACAGCAAATCGTTGATGAATATGATATTTACGCTCGTACCAGTCCCGAACACAAACTGCGACTGGTTCAGGCTTTGCAGCAAAACAACAAACTCGTTGCCATGACAGGAGATGGTGTAAACGATGCGCCGGCATTGAAAAAAGCCAATATTGGAATTGCCATGGGAATCAAAGGGACAGAGGTTTCCAAAGATGCTGCTGAAATGGTCTTAGCAGATGATAATTTTGCAACGATTGTCAACGCTATTGAAGAAGGACGAACCGTTTACGACAACATTCGAAAAGCGTTGTTATTCATTTTGCCCACTAATGGTGCAGAATCGTTGGTATTGATGTCGGCTATATTATTGGGAATTGTAATGCCCATTACGCCCGCTCAAATTTTGTGGGTAAATATGGTTACGGCGGTTACGCTGGCTTTGGCACTCTCCTTCGAACCCATGGAAAGTAATGTCATGGAACGACCTCCAAGACCAAAAGGGGAAGCCATTTTAGGAAAATTATTTATTTGGCGCATCACTTTTGTGTCAGTGATTATTGGCGCATTGACATTAGGTGTTTTTACCATTCTAAAAAATAGTGGTTTAGAAGAGGCTTACGCAAGAACAGTAGCAGTAAATACGCTTGTGGCTGGACAACTATTCTACCTTTTCAATTGCCGACATATCCAGACGCCATCTATTGGAAAAGGATTTTTTGACAACCCTTATGCCTTTATTGCAGCGGGAGCATTAATACTATTACAGTTGGCATTTGTTTACCTTCCATTTATGAACACTTACTTTGACACACGAGCCATTGATTGGGGATACTGGCTTTATCCGATCGGTTCAGGAATGATTGTGTTTATTTTAGTGGAGATAGAAAAGTTTATTTTATTGAAAATGGATAAAATTCAAAAATAGTTGGCTAACTTTGATTCAGCGAGATAAATCCAAATTTCAAAAACACTGCTGAAATGTTTAATAATTAATTTCATGAGCGCCAGAAACGTAAGCTATTTCTTTATTATTGCTATTGCAAGTGTATTCGTACTATGGGTTGGTAAGGATTTTTTAATTCCATTGGTCTTTGCGCTTTTTTTATGGTTTATCATGAAAAACATCAAGCTGCTAATCAATAGAATACCGCTAGCTAGTAAATGGTTGCCAGAGTGGGTGAAAAACATTTTCTCGTTCCTTGTGATTTTAATTGTTATCAACTTTGTTATTAATTTGGTTTATGTCAATTTTAAAATGCTAGCTAATTCTATTGAAGACTACACCAATAAATTTGATACGATTATTCAAAATCTGAATGAGCAATTTAACGTGGATGTCATGGCAACGCTCATTATTTATTATGAAGAAATCGATTTGAAATCCTTTTTTCTACCTTTATTCAATTATTCCACAGGTATAATAGGAACAATATTTATCGTATTCGTTTACACCATTTTTATCGTTCTTGAAGAACCTTCTTTTCGTTCCAAGCTTAGAAAAGTTTTTCCGGAAAACTATGATTTTGAAGAAACTTTCAAGCTTTTCAAAAAAGTAGATTTATCTATTGCAAAATATTTGGGTTTAAAAACATTAATTTGCCTTCTTACAGGTGTTCTAAGTTATTTTGTGTTACTATTGACAGGTGTTGATTTCCCTGTTTTTTGGGCTTTCATCATATTCCTATTTAACTATATCCCGATTTTAGGTTCTTACATTGCTACTTTTATTCCTTTTGTATTTAGTTTGTTGCAATTCGGCAGCTTTGGACCGGCGCTATTGGTGCTTTTCTCTATCGGTACAATTCAGGTAGTTATAGGCAACTTCATAGACCCAAAGTTGATGAGCAACCATGTGAACTTAAGTCCCCTTGTGATCATACTGTCGTTGTCTTTTTGGGGTGCTATCTGGGGAATTATCGGCATGTTTTTAAGTGTTCCATTAATGATTATTCTTGTAATTGCCTTTTCTAAAATTCCAAGATTAAGGCCCATAGCCATCATGATGTCCAAAGATGGTAACCTCGATTAGCGCAGAACTTTTCTATTTTGTTCCAGTAACTGCTAACATGAAATCGTGTAGCTCGTAGTTGTTTACGAACGGCACCAAAGCTTCACTTCCTGGTCCATACATAGCAAGCTCTACAAAATCTGCGGAGTGATTGGTGGCTGCCCAGCCAACCTGTGTATAGCGTTGCTGTAATTTTGCCAAATCTGCAAATGGCAGGCGATAAGGGTTGTATATTTGGTCGGGATCAACAGATTTCAAAAACCCCATTAATTCGAGTGCTTCACCATCGGAAAGTTTACAATTGGATGCGTGTTCTACTCTTTCTACAATTTGTTGAATAGAAGACGAACGATTCACCTCTTTTAAAATCCACTCATTGGATTGTTTGGCATCTATTACACGTTGAAAACTTTCGGCTACATTTTTACCATAAAACAGTCCTGGATTAGCATTTCCATGGTCTGTGGTAATAATAACTAAAGTGTTCTGGTCTTGTTGAGCAAAGTCCAATGCAACTTTTACCGCATCGTCAAAAGCTACTTGATCATATAAAATGGCCGCCGTATCGTTAGCATGTGCCGCCCAATCCACTTTTCCTGCTTCGACTTGCAAAACAAAGCCATTTGCGTTGTCTTTCATGCTATCGATAGCGAATTTGGTCATTTCTGCTAAAGTAGGAATAGCCTTTTGCAATGTGGCATCTGCCATTTGATCGATGGTGTAGGGTAGTCCCTCTTCGTCGAAAACGCCTAAAACAGGTTTGTTTTCTGATTTTAATGCGTTTAAATTATTTTTATCTTCTGCAACATAGAACCCAGCATCCTTAAATGATTTCAATAAGTCTTTGCCATCTTTTCGAGTGTTTTTTTTGAAGTATTTAGCCCCTCCTCCCAGCATAACATCAAAACGAAGTGCTAGGTAATCTTCCGCGATTTCTTCTTGCATGGAGCGGTGAGGCTGCGTCACACAAAAAGAGGCTGGAGTGGCGTGAGTAATGGGCACAGTAGTCACACAGCCCACAGCTTTATGCTGCTTTTTGAATTTTTGTAGAATCGGCGTGAATTTATTTCCTTCGGCATCCATGTTTAGCTTTCCATTGGGCACACGACTTCCTCCTCCCCATGCCGAACCCGCTGCCGCTGAATCTGTAACCATAGAATCGGCCGATGAGGTATCCATTAAAGCCCGCTTCACCAGATTATCAGCATAGGCTTGCATCCAATAGCTTTTTCTACCTTCTCGCTGTTGAATCAAAATATCGGCCATTTTTAAGGTGCCAATGCTCATCCCATCACTTACCAAGAAAATAATGTTCTTTGCACTTTTTTGAAAGCTCTTGTCTAATGAAGTGAGTAACTGATTTTGGGTTTGTCCAAAAACTGGTGTTGTCATGGCCGCTCCGAAACCCAAAAGTCCAGAGGTGCGAATAAATTTTCTACGATTCATGCGTTAAAATTATATTTTGCTTCCGAATGGTAATTTAATTCAAAATTAATTTTTTGTAACTAAATTTAGAAACTTTGGCGAAAAAGCGAAAGCACAACAAATGAACTTTCTTAAGTTTAAACTTAAAACTGAATTGATTGCAATTTATCTAAACATTGAAACTTTTGTCGTCGAATTGTGTTTGTCTTCAAACTCCGATCTGATATGGCATGGCATTTAAACGATATTTCACAAAATAATCTGACGAAATCAGCCCTGTGGAATAAAATGCTTGGAAAGCCCTATTTTGAAGGTTGGTATCATAAACTGACTTGCCCAGAAACCAAAACTTTTTTCTTGGTGATTTTTGGTTATATTGCAAATAAAAAAAATAAATTTGCATTTATTCAAGTTGCCTCTGCTGTCGATGGGAAACAACATTTTTTTCGTTTTCCAATTGATGATTTAATTATCACAAAAAAACGAGTTCAAATTGGGAAAAACTACTTTACAAAAAAGCAGCTTTTCATGAATTTACCAAACATTCAAATGGAGTGTGAGTTGGCTAGTCATTTGAATCGATCTGAGCAAACCTCTTTTATTGGGCTTAAAAAATTTGTTCCTTTTGTAGATTGCAAACACGAAGTTTTGTGTTCGGATCAAATACTGCGTGGAACAATCATTTACCAAAATCAAGTTTTCCATGGAGCGTTTACCTATTATGCTGAAACAAGTTGGGGGCAAGATTTTCCGGATCATTATTTTTGGTTGCATGCCAATTGCTTCGAAAATTGTGCCAATACATCTATTTTAATTGCTCAGGCAGAGCCAAAATTTTTAGGTTGGAAAACCAAACAGCACTTAGGGTATTTAAAGCACGATGGAAAAACCCATGTTTTTCGAACAGGAAACACCAGAATCAAATCCGAGGCTGAGACAAAATCCATAGAGTTGGAAAACAAAAGTGTCCTTGTAAAGATTCATTATAAAAACGGGACTCCCGTAACCTTAAAAGGGCCATTTAACGGCAATATGGAAAACAATGTGGTTGAGCACATAAAAGCCCCAACCTCCATATACATTCAAGAGCATACCGGAAAAGAAACAGTGCTTTTCACTAATTTGGCCACTTGGGAAATGCGTTGATAATTAAAAAGGAAAGCATCAAAAATCATCAATTCAGATGAATTTAATTAACTTTAGCCTTCATTTTTTTGAATATGGAAAAGCTATTAAACTATATTAATGGAGAGTTTCAAGCAGCAAGCTCAGGTAATTTTTTTGAAAATATCGCACCCGCAACGGGTAAACCCTATTCCTGGATTCCCGATTCTGATGAAGATGATGTTAATAGGGCAGTTGATGCGGCACAAACAGCTTTTTCAAGTTGGTCAAAGCTTAGCAATGAAGAAAGGAGCGAGTGGTTGCAGCGTTTGGCCAATGGTATCGCAGCAAAAATGGACTTGTTTGTAGCAGCAGAAAGCAAGGATAATGGAAAGCCACTTAAGTTAGCTGCACATGTTGATATTCCAAGAGCAGTGCAAAACTTTAGCTTCTTTGCCACAGCAATTATCCATTATGCTTCCGAATCTCACTACATGGTGGGAACAGGGGTCAATTATACGCTTAGAAAACCCATAGGCGTCGTTGGTTGTATTTCACCATGGAACCTGCCTCTATATTTATTTACTTGGAAAATAGCTCCCGCACTAGCTGCTGGGAACTGTGTTGTGGCTAAACCATCTGAAGTTACACCATATACGGCCTTCCTATTGTGTAAGGTTATGGATGAAATACAATTTCCAAAGGGCGTATTAAACATAGTGCATGGTTTTGGTCACAAAACAGGCGACGCCATTGTGCGTCATCCATTAACTAAGGCTATTTCGTTTACTGGAGGCACAAGTACTGGAAAGACCATAGCAAGTATTGCAGCACCCATGTTCAAAAAACTATCTTTAGAATTAGGAGGAAAAAATCCAAACATCATTTTTGATGATTGTGATTTTGATGAAATGCTTGCTACTACAATGCGCTCAAGCTTTGCTAATCAAGGTCAAATTTGTTTGTGTGGGTCACGCATATTTGTGCAAAGAGGAATTTATGAAAAATTTAAGAATGCTTTTGTAGCTAAAGTGCAAAAAAGTAAGGTTTCCTATCCAGATGATCCACAGGCGCATTTAGGAGCGGTTGTTTCTAAACCACACATGGAAAAGGTTTTGAGCTATATTGAATTAGCAAAACAAGAGGGCGGTACAGTTCTCACTGGTGGTCATCGTGTTCAGTTAGATGCTCCTTATGATGAAGGATATTATATTGCGCCAACGGTTATTGAAGGACTAGCTTATAATTGTCGTACTAACCAAGAAGAAATATTTGGTCCTGTAGTAACCATTACACCATTTGATACCGAAGAGGAAGCCTTAATGATGGCTAATTCAACAGATTATGGTCTGAGTGCTACCATTTGGACGACTAATTTAGAGCGAGCACATCGCATGGCAGATAATATCCAAGCAGGTATTGTTTGGATTAATGCTTGGCTCGTTAGAGACTTAAGAACTCCTTTCGGTGGTGTAAAATCTTCTGGTGTTGGAAGAGAAGGCGGGTGGGAAGCGCTAAGATTTTTTACAGAGCCTAAAAACATATTTGTTAAGTACAGCTAATGGATAAAAGCTTTACTAGGCTTCTTTTGGGAAGAAATGTTTTTGCCTAAACAACACATAAATTACCCCAACGGAAATTGCTCCGTCGGCTACGTTCCATACAGCAGGAAAAACCTGTGAACCTCCTAGCCATGGCACCCATGAAGGCCAGCTTACATAAAATTGAAACATGTCTACAACGTTTCCAAATAAAAAGCCTTGGTGTCTAACCTCAATTTCATCCACATAGCCAAAAATTTCACAAGTAGCAACAATGCCAGAACCATCTAAATGATTAAATGGCACACAGGCATCAAATTCAAAAATGAAGTCATAAAACATTGAGTCTAATAAGTTGCCAATGGCACCAGCTAGAACTAAAGAAGCCACAATAATAAACTCTTTAGATGCACCGTTGCGAATGCGCTTGTAGATATAATAGCCAATAAATGAAATGGCAACAACTCTAAAAACTGACAACAGCAGCTTCCCCCACATGCCGCCACCTAGTGTTGCTCCAAAGGCCATACCTTGATTTTCAACATAGTTCAAACGAAACCACTGACCTATAAGTGGTATACTTGGGTCACTGTAATGAAAAGATGTTTTCACCCAAATTTTAACTGCCTGATCGATGATTAATAATAAAATTATAATCCCCAAAGAAAGCAAGAAGTGTTTTTTCATTACAGCCATTTTGAGAAGTTTTAATCAGGCTGTGAATTCTTAGCTTCGATACTCAAAGTAGCATGTGGCACCAAACGCAATCTTTCTTTACGAATCAACTTTCCTGTTTGTCTGCAAATACCATAAGTCTTATTTTCAATTCTTATCAGTGCATTATTCAAACTGGTAATGAATTTTTCTTGTCGAACAGCTAACTGTGCCATCTCTTCCCTAGAAAGTGTTTCAGACCCATCTTCCATCATATTAAAAGACCGACCAGTGTCGTCAGTTCCGTGATTATCGCTATGTGATAATGACGCCTTTAACAACGCTAAATCTTCTTTCGCTTCTTCGAGCTTGCTTAAAATCAACTCTTTGAATTCTTGCAACTCCTCATCTGAATACCTTGTTTTTTCTTTGCTCATATATTGCTAAATAAGTTAAATGCTAAACGTTTTGCTCTAAGGCGAACAAATATAAGTTATTTTCGTTTTGCAAACACATATAATTTTTTTACTAATAGGCGAATTAATTTTTGTTTACAACCGACCAAAAGTGTTTTAACAACTATTTTTTATCTTTCTTATTTTTACACCTATTACAAGAAGCAACGGTTTTAAACAATAATATTGAATTTTTTATGCTCAAACTTAAGGATATCATCATGTGTAACGTGTTGTATTTCATCGAATAGACTTTCAATACAACAAACTACTTTTGTAAAAGACTGTTAATTAAAAGTACAATATTAATCTTCGAAAATATTTTTTACTTATATTGGTAAGCTAGAAACTAAAAAACAACGAAAATGGAAGCAATAAAAAGACTATTTGACATACCCTATTTCCAATTGGAAAATTTCCCTCAAGACACCATGTTTTCCAGTAAAATCAATGGAAAATGGGAATCTTTGAGCACCAAAGGGTTTATTGAAAAAGTGAACGAAAATGCGCGAGGATTAGTTGCATTAGGTATTACTCCAGGCGATAAAGTTGGATTAGTTTCTGCCAACCGAGTAGAGTGGAACATCATGGATATTGCAATTCAGCAGGTGGGAGCCATAGGCGTGCCAATTTATCCCAATATTTCTGTAAAAGATTACAAGTTTATTTTTTCAGATGCGAATATTAAACTTTGCGCAACGGGCACCAAAGAGTTGTACGATAAAATAAACAGTATCAAAGATGACCTGCCTGCATTAAAATATTTGTATTGTTTCGATCAAGAAGCAGGCACACCAAACT
>JAFIEX010000009.1 GCA_020832365.1 Crocinitomicaceae bacterium | reverse complement strand
GTATGAAAACTATTACCAATTTAGCATTGCTGAGTTTTATCTCAATTTTGTTTTTTTCAGCTACGATTACGAATGCTCAGACGACTCAAGTTGAAATTGGTAACGCAGAAGCTTTCGCAGGTCAGCCAATAAGCCGGTTCTTTCGTTACCATGCTTCCGAATTTATTTATTTGCAATCAGAAATCGATGTGCAAGGTGATATAAAAAGTATTGCATTTAACAAGGCTTCAGGAAGCAATACTCAGCCAATTCTAGCGGTTACAATTTACATGAAACACACATCTGATAACACTAAAACAACTGGAACAACGAATACTGTAGGTTATCAATTAGTTTATGATGGAACATTTCCCAATACTGCTGCAACTGGCTGGATGTCTGTGAATTTAGATACACCATTTGCTTACAACAACACAGACAACCTTGAGATATTAGTCATCAAAGGCGATCAAGCGCCATTGACTTCAGCGCAATTTCCGAGGTGGTTCAATACAAGCTCAGGAGCGGCGAATCGCATCAGATCGTATAACGATGACAGTAATCCTTGGTCTTCCACAAGAACGATGTCAGCATTGAATGGCTTACCTGATGTTCGATTTGAAATTGAACCAACAACTGCTTGTGTTCCTACTTTTTCGGAAATTACAGAAGAAGCTTGTTTCTCTTTTGAGTTAAATGGTCAGGTATATCAAAACACAGGTCAGTTTGAGCAAGTAATCACTAACGCAGCGGGATGTGATAGCACCATCACCTTAAATCTTACAATCAAGGAAGTGAATAACGAAGTGACTTTCCAAAATGGCGTGTTAACAGCACTACAAAACAATGCGAGCTATCAATGGATTGATTGCGCTAACAATAACCCGATAGCTGGAGAAACGAGCCAAACATTTAGCCCAGCAGCTAATGGTGAATACGCTGTTGTCATTAATTATGATGGTTGCGAAGCTACTTCTGATTGTATTCCTGTAACTGGTTTAAGCACATCAGAATGGCATTTGAATAATGATGTTGTAGTTTATCCGAATCCAACTGATGGAGTGGTTGAGTTATTGATAGCCAAATCGGATGAAATAGCATTATTGAATGTATTAGATTATAATGGGAAAATTGTAAAAACTAAATCAGACTTAATAGGGCAAACATTGAATTTATCTGATTTAGAGTCAGGATTGTACATTTTTACTTTTTTAGACCAAGAAACCCAGAAGCTACATGCTATTAAGATATTAAAGAAATAACAATCACCCATGCCACTTAAAAACTGTTTATATCATTTAGTTGTATTACTATTTATTGCTCAAAGTCTTGAAGCCCAGACTGTGGACGTCTTTGATCAACACGGACCAGGAGTTTTTGTAGTGCCCCCAGGTGTTACTGAAATTATTGTTGAATGCTGGGGCGCAGGAGGGGCAGGAGGAACAAGGACTACAAATGGATTTGGCGGCGGCGGTGGCGGCGGTGCTTATGCAAGAAGTGTATTGGCTGTTACTTCTGGTCAGAGTTTGAATTTTACTGTTGGAAAAGGTGGAGAATCCAATACCACCTCAGTAAATGGTGGACATACTGTTTTTGGGTCTGGTTTAGTGGAGGCAAAAGGAGGGAATGGAGTAAATAATAATGTTGCTACTGGCGGACTCGGTGGCCAAGCTATTGATAGCCAAGGAGACGTAACGTTTAGTGGTGGAAGGGGTGCTAATGGTGGGTTTGGATCACAGAGTGGCGGTGGTGGTGGTGGCGCAGGATCTTTTGAAGACGGGACAAATGGCGGATCCTCAACTTCTGGTGCCGCTTTAGCTGGAGTGGGTGGGAATGATTTTGGTGGGAATGGCGGATCAGGAACATCATTCCAAGGTCCGGGACAGCCTGGGTTAGCTTATGGCGGAGGTGGTTCTGGCGCTAGACGATCTTCTTCTGGAACACAGGTAGGGGGCGCAGGTGCAGATGGTGCAATAAGAATAACTTATACATTGCCCATTGTTCCTGTTTTTGTACAACAGTCTAGTTCCAACCAAGTATTTTTTGATAACATTATTATTCAAGGTGAGGAGCCAATATTTTTAATAGAAGCCCCAAATAGCGGCGGACCATTTGATTTTGTAGAAATTGAAATCAATACAAATGCAAACTTTACAGGTACTTCATATTTTCAATCATTTAGCGGAACTTTTACAAATAACCAGCAGGATGAATTCATATGTAATGATTTATCACCAAATTTTGCTCCAACACCGATGACAGTTTACTATGCTCGTGTAAGATATTCCGCCGATGGGGGAGCTAGTTGGTCTAACTTCTCAGGGGTCAATTCTTTTACATTGAGTAATGATTGCGAGGTAGACTGGTATCAGTGGGAGGAGGATCAATTGCTTTCTGGCAATCAAGCTCCGCTTTTAATAGCCCAAAATATTTTTGGAAATCAGGGCGCTCACGCTTTCAATGGGTATAATTCTTGGGGAGGGTACTTGGTAACACAACAAATAGTAATTACAACACCAGGTGAGTTACAGTTTTTAGCAGCTTATGTGACTGGAGGAAGCGGTGGATTTGGAAGTGCGCCTTGTGGTGATATTAGAATGGGATTATACGACGCAAGCGGAAATTTAGTTGCTCAAACTAACACAGAAACAGCTGTAAATTGGTGGAACAGTCTTCCCACAACTTCTAATCCTTTCCTGCCAGCAGGAACTTATTATCTGGGTATCATGTTAAGTTGTAATAACATGTTTATTCCGATGATTGGAGGATCAGGAGGAGGCTATCTTGGTAGCTCCCCTTTTACTAGCGGTCAACCGGTAGGTTTTTCTCCTTCGGCGTTAACTGCAATGTCTTTTGATTTTCTTTTTCATATTGGTGTAGACGATGTGACGAATGCATTAACTTCTAATTCTATTTATTATGATGCTTTTTTAAATGCTGATGGTTGGAATGAGGTAATTTTTGATTTAGAGCCTGGTGTTTTAGTCCAAATACTTTATTTTAACGGTTCAAGTTTCTCCTTAGTTCCAAACTCAGAAATACCCGATAATTCTTCTGGGAATGCTATCTCTCCAATTGATATCAGTGGGTTAAATACCACTACATATAATATTTTAAGACTCCGGGCGATCAATATAACTAGTATAACTGATGTGAATGAATGGCGAGTTTCAGTTGATACTGAGCAAAGTGTTCCACCAACAGGTATTAACGGAATTGGAAGTATATGTAATGGTGCCACTGCTAATTTATCTGTTTCTGGAGGTAGCCTTATTGCTGGTCATGAATGGGGCTGGTTTACAGGTGGCTGCGGAGGAACTTTAATTGGAACAGGTCCAGCAATTAGTGTCAACCCATCGGTCACAACAACCTATTACGTTGGCGCAATCTCAACAAATGGTTGTCCGACAAGTACTTGCGTAAGTGGGCAAGTAACATTACCTCCTAATAATAACCAACTTGCTGAAAATTTAGATATTGCCACTTGTCTAGTTAATGATAATAATTTTGTACATTTCTTTAACCCCGATGGAAGATTGCTTTTGTCAATTAATTCTCAGGGACAAAATCTTGGGGAGGTAGAAGTGCAAACCTTTGTGAATAGTTCGCCATTAGAAGCTTTTGCTTGCCATGCACCATTGGATATGAACCTCATGACAAATGTACTTCAGAGACACTGGGTAGCAACTCCTGAGTTTCAACCAACAGCCCCAATTGTTATTCGTCTTCCATTAGATGATCATCCTGTTAATGGGGAGCTATCCACACTAATTAGTGATGCAAATAGCAATTTGAATCCAAATGATGATATCATTGATATTGAAAGTCTTTTATTAAGTAAATACCATGGACCATTGAATGTGGATGATGACCCAAACAATAACTGCTTGGCTACTGGAGGTAATGAAAACACAACTATTCATCCTCAGATATCTCATGGTGATGTAACCGATATGTTTACCAGTTTTGACCCAAATGCCAAATATATTGAATACCAAATTTCTTCTTTTTCTGAGTTGTGGCTACATGGAAGTGAAAACAACTCTCCGCTACCCGTAACTTTATCTGATTTTAATGTTGTTTGTTTTGAAAATATTAAGGTTGTAAATTGGGTTACAGAGACAGAAACCAATTCGGACTTCTTTGAGCTCCAAGTAAGTATTGATGCTATAAATTGGACATCATTAGCAGTGGAAAAAGCGGCTGGGTTTTCAAATACGAAAATTGAATATCAATGGAAAGATAGAGGGACATATCCAAATTCAACAACCACCTACTACCGATTAATTCAACGAGATTTCGATGGGACTGAAGTCATTTATGGTCCAATTTCTGCTTCATGTGAAATAGAAGCATACAGCTTATTCCCTAATCCAGCAAGTGATAGGTTGCAATTGACCTTTCCCCAGGAAAGGAGCAATGATGATCGAATAATTCAGATTTTTACAATAGATGGAAAGCTTGTAGAAACCCATTCGTCTCCGAGCAGCAATGCATCAAGTATGAGCTTATCCATCGTAAATTTAACACCAGCAATTTATTTAATCCAAGTTTCAGATAGCAGTGGAAATAAACTTTGGGGGGAGCGATTTGTAGTAATCAAATAATAATCATCCATTTCGTTGTGTGAGTGCTAAATTAGTTCACACCATGCAAATCGCTTCAATTATTCGCCCGTTCTGTTGAGAATGGGCGAAGCTGTTTTTAATACTTCCCATTAGATGAAAGCTCTTGAATGGCTGATGGTAAAAAGCGAATAAAATCACTGGCTATCATGCCGATTTCCCCAAGTTCTTTCTTTGCGTGGTCACCAGCTAAACCATGCAGGTAAACTCCAAGTTTTGCCGCTTCAGATGGCTGATGTCCTCTTGCGAGTAATCCAGTAATTATACCTGTGAGTACATCTCCGCTGCCTGCTGTGGCCATTCCAGCATTGCCTGTTGAATTGAAAAAACAAGTGCCATCTGGTAAGGTTATCAATGTATGTGCGCCTTTGACAACTAATATGCATTGGTGTTTTTGAGTAAACGCCTTAACTAAGTTTAATTTTTCATGGTCATTTTGCCATTTTACCTGGAGCAATCTTTCTAATTCTTTTGGATGTGGAGTTAAGATGCTGTTTTCAGGCAGTTGAGTAAGAAGGTCGCGGTTTGTTGCAAGGATATTGATGGCGTCCGCATCGATAACAATGGCTTGTTTACAATGATCCAAAACGCTGCGAAAAAAGGCCATCGTGCTGGAGGTGTTACCCATACCGGGGCCTATGCCAATACTTTTGTCATTCAGCACGGTGTAATCTGTAATGGTACAGAGGTGATCTTTTCCTTCGTTGGGGATGGTCATTAATTCAAGGCTATGACTATGTACAAAATCACATCCTTTTTGGGTGGTTAACACAGCCCCGAGTCCTGCTCCTGATCGCATTGCAGCCATTCCACTTAAGCAAATGGCACCATATTTTCCTTGACTACCGCCAATGAGTAAAGCAAAACCATTACTGCCTTTGTGGTCAAATTTTTTACTTTTTTTGAGTAAGTTGCTAGTTAATGCTGGTGTTAGGTAGTGATAATCACTTAACTGTTTGTCCATGAAATTTTGGTCTAATCCAATATCCAATACAGTCCAGTCACCTACGAATTGAAAATAATCTGGGAGTAAAAAATTTAATTTTGGGCATTGAAAAGTTAGGGTGTGTGCTGCTCTGATGGTAGTCTGCGATGCAGGATTATGCGCTTCGGTGAATAAACCAGTTGGGACATCGATAGCAATTATTTTTGCGGGACATTCATTCAGCTTTGCTACAATTTTAGCTAATTCTCCTGATAGTGGTCTTTGTAAACCTGTGCCCAGTATAGCATCAATAATGATGGTGTTCGACCCTATTTCTGGTAAATCTGTTGCTGCTTTGATTTTCTGCCAAATGACACCTTGCTGTTTGAGTTTTTTCCAATGAAAATTAAAATCCTGAGATGCTTTTTCTAAGTCGCCATAAACCAAAACACGAGCAGATATTCCACTTTCTTGAAGCAATCGAGCGATTACAATACCGTCACCACCATTGTTACCGACACCACAAAAAATCAAGTACTCTTTAATTTCAGGTGTGTGCTGTTGTACTAACCATTTTGCACATTTATCAGCAGCCTTCTCCATGAGCTCCTCACTTTTAATGGGTTGATGAAGAATGGTATATTCATCTGTCGCTCTGATTTGGGAAGCGGTTAAGATTTTCATGGGGTCACTTTACCTTTTCAAGCACTATTAAGCTATTTGGTTGCGTATTAATTTGCTTTAAAATTAGTTCTTCTGCTGTTAATTTTTGAATATGATAGATAAATGTCCCCTTCTTTTCTATAAAATCTGGTTCATAATTATAATCAACTAACTTTAACGTGTCTTGATTAATTTCCCAAATACGTTCCATTAATTTCGGCACGATTCTTCCTTGTGAATCGATTCGGAAATACTGCTTGTTGGGTGCAAATTGATAGCCTTCAACACCAGCCTGCCCTTTATCATCAATAGTAATAATTTTCCACCTGCCTTCCAAAAGTGTTTCTGAGTCATTTGTGTCTGTTGTTTCACATGAAGTTAAAACAAAGATTAACAGTAATTTAAATGTGACTAACTGTGCGATGTGCATTTTGAATTTATCTTTGCGTTAAACTTTTTTCAGGACCAAAATCAATAATTTCCATTTCAAAAATCAAAGTAGAGTAGGGAGGGATGCTTCCTGTTCCATTTTCCCCGTAGGCAATATCGTAAGGCAAATAAAGTCGATATTTACCACCTTTCTGCATTTGAGGCACTGCCAGTTGCCATCCTTTGATTACGCCGCTTAATGGAAAAGCAGGAATACCTCTTCCTTGCTGCTCCCCCAAATAGCTGTTTTCAATCTCTTCGCCAAAGGCATTGGACAAAATATAATGCGCTTTTACATCCGAGCCAGCAGGAATCTTACCTCCAGAACCAGCAACTAAAGTTTCTAATACATAACCTTCTTGACCAACTATAGTATTCGGTCTTTTCTTTGCTTCTGCAATGACTTTTTCCCCTTGACTTCGTATTAATCCATGAATTGGTCCTTGCGAAAGAACTGTCGCATGAATAATTACGCTTGTATTTGGTGGAACAACGTAATTTTTTTTCCTGCTATCAAATAAACCTTGTTCTCCAAAAGCCAGATCGAAAGGTACATAAACGGTGTAGCTCCCCCCAACGCGCATGTGTTGGACTGCATCCATGAATCCATTAGGTACAACTAATTCATCCGCACTTATGATTTGTGCGTTCTTCGAATCTGGCGCAGTTGGATCTTGAATTGTTGAAACAATGGTATCTCCAATTGGTGAGGTAAGCGTGAAAACCATACGAAACTCATTCTCACGATTCAAAACTTCTCCATCGCCTTCTTGATGAGTAACTAAAATGAAACCTTTATCATCAATGTATGCATTTGGAATTGAGCGCGCCATGTCGATCATTCGCTGGCTCATTTGCGCTGCAACATCATTGTTGAAGTCCATTACCATTTTGTTTCGTTCTTGCAATGGAATTAAGGTGTCCATGCGATTCAAAGCGTGTGTAAAACCTATCTCAATGTACTTCAAATCTAGTAATTCTAAGGCTTCTTTGCGCTTCATGTTGTCTCTTAGTATATCACCGTATAAAAAGCCATAACAGTCAGCTACTTGAGTGGGTTTGTATAATGACGTGTCCATTCCTTTGGGTGAAAAGAGTCCTTGAACTAAAAACTCGCATTTTTCTCTTCCTTCGCTATTTTCTTCTAAACCCGCTAAGAACCCATTTATAATTGTTGGGATATCCAATTGTGCGAATGCCTCGTCGGGAATGCCTAGCACGTTAACACCGTAATCAGCACCGATGGCATAAGAAACTCGTTCTTTAGGATTGTTAAATGTTACATTTTCAAGGTTGTTTTTGTCGCTGTTAGTGCATGCTAAAAGTAGCATCGACAAAAGAACAGATAAGATTAATTTCACTTGCATTATTCACCAAATAAAGAGTTAACAAAAGCTTTTTTATGGAAGGCTTGCAGGTCATTGATGCCTTCACCTACACCGATATATTTTACTGGAATTTTCATTTGATCAGAAATACCAATCACAACCCCGCCTTTAGCAGTTCCGTCTAATTTTGTGATGGCAAGGGCATTGATATCAGTTGCTAAGGAGAACTGCTTGGCTTGTTCAAATGCATTTTGACCAGTTGAGCCATCTAAAACGAGCAAAATTTCGTGTGGCGCGCCAGGAATAACTTTGTCCATTACACGTTTAATTTTTCCAAGTTCATTCATCAAGTTGACTTTATTATGCAATCTTCCGGCAGTATCAATGATAGCCACATCAGCACCTCTGGATTTGGCAGCTTGTAAGGTGTCAAAAGCAACAGACGCAGGGTCTGCATTCATACCTTGCTGAATGATAGGAACGCCAACTCGCTCCGACCAAATGATTAGTTGATCAACCGCTGCGGCACGAAATGTGTCTGCGGCTCCTAAGATGACACTTTTGTTCATCTGTTTGAACTGATTAGCTAGTTTGCCAATGGTTGTGGTTTTTCCTACGCCATTTACCCCAACCACCATGATAACATGCGGTTGACCTTCAGGGTGAACAGGTAATTCAAACTGTGCATCACTGGTGTTATTTTCTTCCAACAAAGAAGCTATTTCATCACGAAGAATAGTTTGTAGTTCATCGGCATTGATGTATTTTTCTTTTGCAACGCGAGCTTCAATCCTGTCAATAATTTTGATGGTTGTTGCTACTCCTACATCTGAGGAAATCAGTACTTCCTCTAGTTCATCTAGTACATCTGCATCTACTTTAGATTTGCCGACTACCGTTCTTGCTAACTTCGATAAAAAAGTCTCTTTCGTTTTTGAAAGCCCTTCATCGAGTTTCTGCTTTTTATCCTTTGAAAATAATCCAAATAATCCCATAGTTCTGCGGATTAATTTATGCTAAAATAATGAGGTGTGTAAAAGTAAGAAAAGCTCCTGCAAAAATGAAGGAGCTTTACTTTATAAATAAGTCACGAAAAGATTAGTTTTTGTCGAACCACTCTTTTACTTTGTCGTTGTGTACAATTTCTTCTTTGAAGTTGTAAGAACCTTTATCTGTTTTGATCATTTTGATCACTTTCGTATGTTCTTTACCACCTCCTTTTTGAATAGATGCTACTGTTTTCTTAGCCATAACTCAATTATTTAATTTCTTTATGAATAGTGTATTTCTTCAAGATAGGATTGAATTTCTTGATCTCTAAACGATCTGGAGTGTTCTTTCTATTTTTTGTAGAAATATATCTTGATGTACCAGGCATACCTGAATCTTTATGTTCAGTACACTCTAATATAACCTGGATTCTATTGCCTTTACCTTTCTTTGCCATTGCTCAATTTATTTTAAATATCCTTTTTCGCGAGCTTCTTTAACACACGCACTGATTCCTTTCTTATTTACTGTACGTAATGCAGAAGTGGAAATCTTTAGTGAAATATGCTTATCTTCTTCTGGAAGATAGAACTTTTTCACAACTAAATTCGGATAGAATTTTCTCTTCGTTTTACGCATGGAGTGAGAAACATTGTTCCCAACCATTACTTTTTTTCCTGTTAATTGACAAACTCGTGACATAATATTATTATTTGCTATTTACAAAAGCGGGTGCAAAGAAAAGCATATTTTAATTAATTACAAAGGGAATGATTACTTTTTTTGAAAAATACCTAAATTTTCTGATTGGGTGCCTTAAATTTTCAAACCCTAGGCATTGCAAAAATACTAATTTCTTAGTTTTTAATCAGCCCAGACCAATTATTAATTAATTCATTTTCTAAGCGAAGCGCAATGGGTACAAGTATTTCGTCTTCATAAAATGCATGTCTATTCAAATCGTCCTTTAACCAGGTAATTTGATGCAATAATACATTGAATGGATAATAATTCCCTATTTCTTTCTTCGCTTTTTCCAACATTTGAAGGAATACTTCTAATTGTTCCTCCGTATCAGAATGAGTAGCAATATACTGCTGTAAAGAATTTGCTCCTCTTAAAATTTTTGTCGCTTGTGCTTGGTCTAATATACCTTCGCAAGACAGTAAATAGCGCACGTAAGGAAAGATGACTTCGTCTTCCTCCGCAATATGGGCCAATAATGATTGTTCATAGCGTTTAAAAAGCGTGGCCAAAAATTGAAAAAAATGATGCTTTTCATCTAGTTTATTGGATAAATGTGATATAGATTGTTGTATCTCTGGTAACTTCTTGTTCAGGTATAGTTCATGACTTTTTTGCAATGAATCCACTAAAGTTGAGATAAAATCTGGTGCTACCGGTTTTTCCGAAGCCATATAAGGCTCGAAAAGTTGCTTTTTGAATGATGTAATTGCTTTTGTTTCCATGGCTATATAATTTCCTTCTGAACTTGAGAAGGATGTTTGGGTCAAATTTACAATAGCAATAAAGAAAATGCAATACCTGATTAATGGTATTTTAGTTTGCTTCAAAAGCTTGAATGGCTGCTAGGATGTCAGCTACTTGTTGGGATTCTCTTTTTAGGATAATGTCCGCTTGTTGGTAAAAAACTTCCCTTACCTTTAATTGGGAAGTAATATAGTCCAATAGTTCGGCTTCACTTTTATTTCGAATCAAGGGTCTGTTAGCCTTTGCATGGCTAAGTCGCTGTGCCAATTCTTTAGCTGGTCGATGCAGATAAATTGAAATCCCTAATGTCTGTATAGTTGACATTAAATTGCCGTAACAGGGCAGTCCACCACCTGTTGCAACAACAATTTCTTCCTTAGGCAGCTGAAAAATGGCCTCTTTTTCTAGATTGCGAAAGTAGTTTTCTCCATAAGTTTCAAAAATCTCAGGGATAGAGAGTTGCATTTTTTCTTCAATCCAAGCATCAGTGTCGAGGAAAGTGTATCCAAGTTTTTTTGCTATTTGTTTGCCCAACGTTGTTTTTCCTGCTCCCATGTAGCCAATTAAAAATATTGGTTGCTTCATAAGTGAAACTTGTATTACCTAGTTAGAATAAGTTGTTTTTGCTTTCTATCGATGGACCAGTTGTCAAATAAATCCAAAAATTCAACACCGCAAATAAGAGATCCGTTGGGTAAAACTGCCGCAGTAGCATCTTCTATTGTGTAGCAGCCAAATTTTATGGACGGTATTGATATGAGTTCTGCCATGATGATTTCATTATTGGCTAATTGAAAAGGATGTACTCCAATCACATGGTAATCGCTTAAAGCTCCAGCTTGCAAGAGCTCTTGAAGCAAAGACTCACTGATCGTCAACATGCTTGCTCCTGTGTCTAAAAGGAAGTATTTTTGTATGCCGCCAATGTTTAGTTTTACTTTAAAGGTCTCATCAATGGATTTAGTAAGTTCTATGGTGCATTTTTCCGATTCACCGATGATGCGAGTGTTGAACATTAAGTCTTCCTCCATCTCCTCTGCTGCAAGAGAAGCGCTTGCGCAAGGTATAATGACCTCATTGAAAAGCGTTCCGTCAATATCCTCCAATTGCAAAAGGTCTTTGTATTTAAGTCCTTTGTTTAATAAGCCAGTCAGTGCACAGTCGCAATAAGTTTTTGCTGATTTTGCGTCCCAGAGCTCTCTGGTTTCCTCGTTGTTAGCAATTTCATGCACACAGGCCTTGAGTGCCATTTCGTAGATTAATTGGTCTTCCTGAAGGTAGTTTAAATCGAGGTTTTCGTCATAGGTTACATGTTCTTTGAGACAGTCCATTAATAATGAAAAATGGGGTTCCTCCATCATCATATTGACCATTTTCTCTTCACTATTTGCAGCAAACAGTTCTTTAGAGGTAATATTGGCAAAGATTTTTGTGACTGCGCAATAACAGTAGGCTTCCATTCCAACAGTTTGGCCAGCAAATTCAACAAATCGATTCTGACTACTTTCAACACAAGCATTGATGAAATCTTCCTCCATACCAATGAAGACCCCATCTTTGGTGTGTATTTTTTGCCCATAACAGAACTCGTTAGATATGGCAATCGTCAGCACAAAAAGACATGAGAGAAAAATGGATTTCAATATTTGAAAATTTATTTACTTTCGTAAAGTTAGAAAATATTTTTTGATTTGCCGTTTCACTTGTTTTCAGCACTGCAAATGTTAATGATTTGTTTGCCTCAGCCATAACTCCATGTTGATTAACCATAGTTTGTTGTTTATCAGGGTTTAAGCGGTTGGGCAAAAGATTAGTCAAGGTTCTATTAACATGTTCTTTAGAGACAGGAATGCAGAAAAAAATAAAAATTATGCTTTTTCCCTTGTCAGTATCAATTAAGTAACTATATTTGCACCCGCAAACGGGAAAAACGTTTCCCCTGTAATACAAAATTAATGATTCCGTAGCTTCCCTATGAAGATGCACAACGAGTACTGCTCTGTTCATCTAAATCGGGACAAGACGCTACGAAGTTTTGACATAGAATAATGATTCCGTAGCTCAGTTGGTAGAGCACCTCACTTTTAATGAGGTGGTCCTGGGTTCGAGCCCCAGCGGGATCACGAAAAGCCTCTCATTCGAGAGGCTTTTTTCGTTAAATACCACTAAATTTAATGGAAAATCAAGCGTTTCCATAACACCACAAACACTAAAGAATTTATATAAATTTAAAAATCTCGTGTCCTATGTGGTGTCCTAATTTTATGCATAATTTAGGACACCAAAATAGAATGATTCATTGATTTTAAAGGGGACATAAATGTTAAGTTCTTCTTTTATTCTATGATTACAAAAAGTTTAAGTGAACCATTTTAAATGGTAACCGAAAAACAAATAGAATATGAGTACAATTCAGAAATTCAACGTTCACTTTTACGCAAACAAGAAAAAGGTAAAAGAGAATAAAGTACAACTTTACGTGCGGATTATTGTAGATCAGAAAAGAGCGGAGTTTGCAACAACTCATTTCATTCCTTTGAAGGATTGGAATGAAAAGCAGAGAAAAGTTAAACCAGGTAACAAACATTCTCATCTTATCAATACGTATATAGACCGTATTCAGAACGAGATTAATCAGCTATTAATTGAGGAGTCAGCAAAAGGGAAAAAGCTAACTAGCAGTTACATAAAAAATTTGTACCTAGGATTAAAAAATCCCTCCCCCTCCCACAAAACCATCCTCGAAGCCTTCGACTACCATAACACCAAACTTGAAGAGCAAGTCAAAATCGGAAAGGTGGTAAAGAAAACCCACACCCGATACAAGATTACCAAAAACAAAGTCCAAGCCTTCATGCAATTCCAATACAAAGTGGACGACATGCCCCTCCCCGAAATGCGCTTACGCTTTGTTACAGAGTTCGAACACTACCTACTCACACAAGACAAACTTCAATCCAACACCGCACACAAATACATCAAGAACCTAAAGAAGGTCATGAACATGTCCGTTGGATTGGACTGGATTCCATCAAACCCATTCAATAACTTCAGGTGTTCATACACTTCACCAGAGCGTGAAATACTCACACAAGAAGAACTGGATGTATTACGTTTCAAGAAAATTGACAACCCCCGCTTGTCCGAAGTGCGGGATGTTTTCGTTTTCTGTTGTTACACAGGTTTCGCCTATTCCGATATTTATAAGTTTGAATACGATGCCATCACCAAAGGAATTGATGGTGAATATTGGCTCTCAACTAACCGCCAAAAAACAGGAACTCGTGAGAGCGTTCCATTACTTCCGGTTGCTTTGCAAATTATCGAAAGGTATCGCGATCATGAGTATTGCATTGAAGCAAACAAGTTGCTTCCGGTGAACTCTAATCAACGCTACAATTCTTACCTCAAAGAGATTGCGGCCATTTGCAATATCAATAAAAAAATCACCTCGCACATTGCTCGTCATACGTTTGCGACCACCGTTACTTTAGCCAATGGTGTGCCCATTGAAACGGTCAGCTCCATGTTGGGCCATAATTCAATTCGCACCACCCAAATATATGCGAAGGTGGTGGAGAAGAAAGTTTCGGAGGATATGCAGAACCTTAAAGCAAAGCTTTTTGGTTTAGGTAGCACAACTCAGAACAAAAAGATTAGTTAAACTAATCAAATCAAATATCAAAATGCACCTGGTCTATGACTAGGTGCATTTTTAAAATACAGTCAAAAAATTTATTGTTTATTGATAAAAAAACAGCGTGAGAAAATTGTTTTAAAAGGTCATTGCCAGTATTTGGCAAAAACTATTCGTTAATTAGCATCAAATTTAACTGATATGCATGAAATTTTCGATAGAATTATCTCATATCATGATCCAATCAATGGTGATCTGGCTCCTGAAAAGATGGACGCCAATTCTATAGCGAAAACTTTAAAAAACGATAAAGTTGACTGTAGGGAGGTAACATTGGTTAGGTTCAAAAAATTAAAGACAGAAAAGGATTTTGAAATAATTGAATCGCTAAAAGTATCATCCGCTCACCCATTATTCAGGGAAGTTCTTGAAACATCTAACTTTTCTTTCCCCTATCCAATGGAAGAAATTTTAAATGAGCAAGTCATAAGTAAATTAAAGATTTCCTCGGAAGATATCAGTAAAAGTCAATACAATATAACGAAAACAGATGGAGTTTACACAATTTCAATTTCCAAGGAGATTAATTGGACTGATTTAGAAGAAAATCGTTTGAAGTACGGATACCTGAACATGGTTTTAAATCAAATATATACTGAGCATACTAAAACGCTTAGGGATTGCTCAATTAGAATGAACGAAATAGAATTCAATACGCTAGTAGCTAAATTGCAACGTATTCTTACAAGCTATCTAAATGAATTAATTGAAAAATACGGTTTAAAACACAACGACCTTAAAATCAAAATCAAAACAAGATACACGGCCAAGGATCATGCTGTCCTTATCTATAGGTCTATTGTTAATTTGATGGATTTTATTGTTTCTACTTTTTCTGAATTTATTGATGATTCACAGAAAATACCATATTTTTCCAAATCATTAAATGAAAATGACTTTGTTAACAAAGCAAAGAAAATACTAAAGGCGCTTAAAGAAATTGAAGTAGATGAAATCTTTTATTTTTTAATGGAGGAGGAGCTTGAAAAGGTATTAAACCTTCACAACTCTGAACGAATTTCGTATAAAGAGTTTGGATATTACAATAATTTGCTTCGAAATTTATTCATGTATCTATCCAGGGCTAAACTAATGCCAATTGATGAACAACAAATTATACAATTTTTAGTCACGATTAACTTTCAAAACCAAAGTTTTTTCGACTATCTAGTGAACGACATAATAAATGCTATTCACGATTTCGATGACCATGAAGAAAAACACTTATACTTATTACAGAAAAAGAAAGAGTTCAGTCAGGTTCTTTTAAAGATAGATGAAAAAGATAGCCAACTAGTAAAAAAAGTAATTGCATGGATAGATATTGAATTAGACTTCTGGAATATCTATCCAAGGAAAGACGAAGGAAAAACAACACAAGATGAATCTTTAAAACAGCAAAAGTTAAAAACACGTTTTAACAGCAAAGAGCTCTCAACATTCTACAGAGTAGTATATGATTTAGGTGTAATTGAACCAGAGTCTATGAGCAGTCTAGCTCAATGGATTCAAGCTTCTTTTGTTAACGAACAAAGCAAAGATTTTTCTGTCAAGCATATTAGAAATAACTTATACAATATGCATCCATCAAGCGCTAATAAAATCCGAGATTTAGCGTTCCAAATCATTAATAAAATACCAACTCATAATTGATTATACTTACGAATAGTTTCAACAGAAGCGTTTAGTGCCTCTGTCCAGCCACCATATTCTTTTAACAATTCTGGTTTTATAGACAGAAGTCCTTTAATATCTTCTATTTCATGATAAACCATAAAAATTACAAGTTTATCAATTTCTGAAATTTCAATCGGATACTTACTTAATTCAACTTTTAACATAACAAATACCTGTAAAAAATGAGCGTGGACCAATCTTGTTGAACCCTAGGTACCGTCAAGAACCCGCACTCCAAACAATCTTAAGCCCACGCCTTAGCAGGGCGATAAGACTATTTTTTGGAGTGCTAAAATTTGACGGTTTTTGGTTCCAAAATAGCTTTCGCGACACTATTTATAATATGTTTATTTTAATTATTATCCTATAATCAACGTATTTATGTTTAACAAATCAAGCAACATTTTGCTCTGATTGATCATCAAATTTATAACCAATTCAATTGAAAATCAAACAAATTTAATGAAGAAAATCAAATCATTATGAAACACTAGTAAAATCAAGGGCTTTAAAGGGGCTTGCAAGGGCTTGCACTTTATATTTTTTTTTAAATGCTCATCAAATGTATCTTAAAGTATAATGAATTGTAATAGAGGTGTGTAGGTTTTAAAAACTAACATTTTTTCAACTGCAAGCCCTAAGAAAACGAGCAGTTTTAATTTTAAAAAATTCAATAGAATTTAATTGTATATACTGCCAATTAGTGTCATTTTCAACTATCCGAGGAATCAACACATCCTCAATATCCTATTTTCAAAAAATATTCTATCAAAACATCAGTAAAATCAGGGCTTGCACGCACTTTCTGCAAGCCCCTGCAAGCCCAAAAATCAAATACTTTTTTTTCCCTTTGCATCGAATCTTAAAACAAATGCTTTATGGAAATTTCAATTGTTACGCAGCAAGATCTGCAAGAACTAAAATCAACCCTGTTAGAAAAATTAACTGAACTACAGGAAGTGTTAATCGAAAATCAAGCTAGTAAAACACCAGAAGTAGAACTTCTAAAATCACATCAAGTTCAGCGGATGCTTGGAATATCAGCTGGAACTTTACAAAACATGAGGGTTAATGGCACATTACCTTTCTCAAAGGTAGGAGGTGTGATTTTTTATAACAAGAAAGAGATTTTAGACATAATCGAAGATAACAAACAAAACGGATAGCCATGGCAGATGTAAACTACATTGCCCACGTTACAAATTTCTTTCAAATGATTTCAGAAGACAAGCGCATAACTCCTTGGCATGTGAGTTTGTATTTCGCTTTATTCCAAATTTGGAATACAACTCGATTCAAGGATGAAATCAACATTCGGAGAGATGAATTGATGGGGCTTTCAAAAATTGGATCGGCTAATACTTACACACGATGTCTAAAAGAACTCAATGATTGGGGCTACATTTTGTATGCCCCATCTAAAAGCCGTTTCAAGTCTTCAAAAGTTCACATGTACAGATTTGATACAACACCTGATACAACATCTAATACAACATCTAATACAACATCTAATACAACACCTGATACATCATGTGATACATCATGTGATACATCATCTGATAATACATCTGTACATCTCGTGCGACCTTTCTTAAACAGTAATAAACATATAATAAACAATAATAAACATTATAAAACATTAGAGGGCAAAAATGAATTTTTGCCACCCTCAGCCCCAAAAAAAGAAACCGATGAAAATTTTTCTTCTGACAATTCCCGTATGGGCGAATTGCATTCGCCCAATTCCCCCACTCCAAAACCAAAAAAGACAAAAACCAAATTTACCCCACCAACACTTCAGGAAGCAAAAGACTACTTCCATCAGAACAAATCCTCCTATCAGCAAGCAGAAATGTTTTTCAATCACTTTGAATCCAACGGTTGGAAAGTAGGAGGGAAGACCCCCATGAAAAACTGGAAAGCAGCTGCCCGGAACTGGATGATTCGAGCTGAAGAATACCAACTTTCCAAAATGAGTCCAGCCCAACAGCGCTTACACGTCACAGAGAAAAAAGATTATTCAGAACCCTTGTAAATCTTAAAACCATGAAAAAACCTTATGTCATCATCAATGGCATGCGCCATTTCAAATTCAGAGACACAATAGCATTTTTGCAAGTCCAGGGCAAAAAAAAATACGGAGGTAAATTCAAAATTCACCCAGAAGACTATTTGCTGCTCCACAAGTTCGTCAGCTACATGATCCACGAAGAAACCCTGTGCAAAAAATACAGCCTCGATTTACGCAAAGGCATATTGCTCATAGGTCCTGTTGGTTGTGGCAAAACATCTTGGATGAACCTCATTCAAACCATTTTGCTTTCCAACGAACAATTCCAAGTAAAAAGCACAAGAACCATTGCACACGAGTTCAATCGAGAAGGCTACAGCATCATCGCCAACTACGGACATCGCCAGCACCCCATTTGCCTAGACGACATCGGCGTAGAACAGAACATCAAATTCTTTGGCAACGAATGCAACACCATTGCCGAAATTCTCCTCCACCGCCATGAACTCTTAGTCAAAAACCAAATCGTCACCCACGCCACCACCAACCTCACCGCCAACGAAATCGAACAAATCTACGGACACCGTGTCCGCTCCCGACTACGTGAAATGTTCAACCTCATCTCCTTTCCTGCCGACGCAAAAGATAAGCGCCGATAGGCGCGTATCCTCGCAGATACGCCATTCATGGCGTATCTCTCACATCACACAGCATGCCATCCATGGCATCACACATCGCACAGCACGCCATCCATGGCGTCTCACACAGTAAAGTACGCCATTCATGGCGTCTCCTAAAAACAAAAAAAATGCAAACACTTCAAACAAACTCCCGAGGCACCAGTGTTCAAATCTTACAAACACTCTTAGACCTCAACCGAGACGGAATATTCGGTCCAATAACCCGAGCAGCAGTAATGCAGCTCCAAGCAAAGTTCCACATCGCAGTAGATGGAATAGTAGGCCCACAAACATGGTGCACAATCATTCGTCATTATCCATTTCAGTCAGAAGCAGTTCCACCAAAACCAGTACATCCCAAACCATCCCTTGAAATCAAAGAATATTTCTTACCAAACGATGCCTATTTCATAAAGCCCACCAAGAAGTCCTGGATCTTCTTACACCACACAGCCGGTTGGGAAAACCCCTATCGCGTAATCGATGCATGGGGAAGAGAAGCCGAACGCAAAGTAGCCACAGAATTTGTCATTGGAGGACAATCCATTCACAACACCAGCGACAACCCAAATGACGGCAAAATCCTTCAAGCCATACCAAACAACGGTTGGGCGTGGCACCTTGGAATAGGCAACCAACGCATGCACCGAGAAAGCATTGGAATAGAACTCACCAGTTTTGGAAGAATAACAAAAGGCTATTTCGAACGCAGAGTCAATGGTCGCTTACAAACCATCGAACTAGACAAAAACAAATACTACACCTACCTTGGCCAAGAAGTCCACCGAGACCAAGTAGAACCCCTAAAACATCCATTCCGAGACTATTCCTACTATCATCGTTACAGCACCCAGCAGCTCCAATCCCTAAAACAGCTCTTAAAACACCTAGCCAATGAACACAACATCGACATCCGTCAAGGTTTGCCCAACCTCATCCGTAAAAAAGGCGCAAAAGCATTTCACATCACAAGTCCGCAAATGTGCATAAACACACCAGGCATCTGGTCACATACCAACGTCCAAACCACCAAAACCGACGTCTCCCCCCAACCCGAACTCATCGAAATGCTCCTTTCCCTCTAACACAAAAGCACCCTCGGGTGCTTTTTTTTAATGCCATTTACTTTTATTTATATTTTTTTTGGTATTTTTCGTGACATTTAGCTGCGATAAGCACTACTTTTTGTAGTGAACTATCGCGATTTTATGGCGGTGATAACAAAGTTAGGCACAATATTACAAACGACATAAATAAACAATGGCAAAAGTAAATTTAGACGCAATTATCCCAAGAGAAGACTTTGAAGTTATTGGAAACCAAAACTCAATGAATCTCTTTAATTCAATTTCTATTTCAAATTTTACGGGAGGGTTTTTCTATCCATTTCTAAGAAAACCCGATTTTCAAAGAGAAACAAACGAATGGGACGCTAAAAAAATAGTGGAATTTATAGAAAGCTATATAAATGGCGAACTAATACCTGCAATAATTTTATGGCGTAATAATTCAGGACTTTACTTTGTAATTGACGGAGCTCATAGATTAAGTGCTCTGATTAGTTGGATCAAAGACGACTACGGAGATGGTGAGATTTCAAAGAAATTTTATGGGGATAGCATCAATGATGAACATAGAGAAATAGCAGAAAAGACACGAAAACTTATCAATAAAAAAATAGGTCGTTATCTTGATATTATAGAAGCACCTAACAATGATAAATCTAATGAAGCTTTAATACAGAAAGCTAAAAATTTAGGGGCATACTCAATTCAAGTTCAATGGGTTGATGGGGACGCTAAAAAAGCGGAAAAATCATTTTTTAAGATCAACCAACAGCCATCAAAAATAGACCCAACAGAACTAAAAATACTTGAATCAAGAAAAAAAGGTAATTGCATTGCAGCTAGAGCTATAATTCGTGGTGGTCAAGGACATAAATATTGGTCTGATTTTTCTGCAGAAATTCAGTCCGATATTCAAAAATTATCTAAAGAAATACACGAGATAATTTACAATCCAACTTTAAAAACACCAGTTAAAACATTAGACATCCCAATTGGAGGGAAATTAGTTTCTGCACAAAGTTTGCCCTTGATTTTAGAATTTGTGAATACAACAAATAATATTGGTTCAAATTTTTCTGAAACATTAAATGATGATTTAGATGGGTTAGAAACTATAAGGTATTTAAAAAATGCGAGAAAATTGGCTTGGCGTATCAATAGTGTTCATCCTTCTTCATTAGGTCTTCACCCAATTGTATATTTTTATTCAAATGAAGGAAAACATAAACCAGCATCGTTTTACTTCACTTTAGCATTTATCAAAGAATTAGACAAAAAGAATAAATACAATGATTTTATAGAGGTTAGAGAAAAATTTGAAGAATTTTTGTTGACTTACGACTACCTAATTCAACAAATGACTAGGAAATATAGAGGCGCATACGCAGCTATACCGCACGTAGTTGAATTGTATTTTGAAATGATGAATAAATTAAAAGAAAATGTCAATTTAAATCACGTCATTGAAGAAGTAATAAAGTTACCAAAATTTAACCATTTAACACTTTCATCAACTTTGGACGAAAAAAATATATTTAGCAACTTCACCACAGACTCCAAGTCAGAAGTATTTATTAAAGAAGCTATTAAAAACGGTTTAAGGTGTGCAATATGTAACGGTTACATACATAAAAACGCAATGACCATAGACCATATCAATAGAAAAGAAGATGGAGGTATGGGAAATGCTGAAAATGGGCAGATCACACATCCATACTGCAACACAACATATAAAAACTAAAAATACAGTGCCTAACAGCGTGTACAAGAAATAGCGGGTTCAGTGCTATATCAAAGGTCAGTGATTTTATCAAAAGTCAGTACCAAACTGAAACTGAAGTGCTTCTAATCCGCTACTTCTCATACACGCAAAACGTCAGATATGTTAAAAATACAATAAGAATTTTATGACAAAAAAAGAATTTTTAAATAAAGTCCCGTATTTCATCAAAGATAAGAATTGGGGGGAAGGAGAACATGAAATATTAATCGATAACAAAGATAAAAAAGGCGTTTGTTATAGGCATTCAAATAATCTAACAAGTTGCGGGACTTACGGAACTTCATGGCTAGAAGTTTATGAAAAATTAATTCCAAAATTGAAATCCAGAAAAATTTAGAATACTGAATCCTGCTTTAAACTTAAATATACATATTCTGAAATCATGTTTCCTATCATCAAGTTAACCAATACCCCATTCCCAAACAAGCACCTAGCAAGTCCCTAACCGAATTGCGCCAAAGCATAAGGACGGGATTCCCCCATTTTAAAATTGCCTAATTGAACAATTTCTAAATTGTCACATTTCCAAATTGCCTAATTGAACAATTTCCAAATTGCCTAATTTCCAAATCACCTACTCACACCTCAGCCCATCCCTCTCCTCAGCCTTAACCCTCCTCGAATACACCGATTCACATCCCTTAGCAGGGCATCCAATCGGTTTATCGTAAAACTTCACAGTTGGAACAACAGTTTCCACCTCATCCTGTACTTTCCTTGGAAGAAACGAAAAGAAATCCAAACCAGTCATTAACTCAATTTCCCGAACACTACGAACAAAGTCAGGGATTTCTTTAAAAGATACATCCTCGTTCGGAACTAGGAATCCAACCGCATACGGTTCGTTTCCTGGTTCCATCACTAAAACCACTTTGTAAAAATATTTTGGTACATAAACTTTTATGTCTCTGGGCAAACAAAGCGTATCCACAAACTCATTAACAACAGCACCGGAAACAATATACAAGTCAAGTTTTGGATTCTCCTTTACCCATTCGCGCAAAGTTCCCTCCAAATTGCACCATCCTTTTTGATTAAAACAACCATGTTGAGGCGACATATTCGAGATCAAAAAACTTTGCAAGTATGCTGTTTTATCCCATTGAAAGTCTGCAGCAGGTGCCAAGTGACCATGATCATATCCACTCCTTTGATAGGCATTGCCACGCAATCCCTCCAATTGCGCATCAGCAGGATAACCATTCGGTCGTGAATTATAATTACGTTCCAACAAATCGCCATTCAAATGATGGCTCACCCAAATCGGTAAATTATATTCCCTATCCACACAAGCCGAATAAGCATATTGAAACACAAAATCCAAATGCTCCTGCCTATCCACCACCGATGAGGTCGGTTTATTCGCATCAACATCTACCTCCACAATCGGAAAAACAAAATGTTGCGTCGGTCGATAAATCCCTTCCTGGGCATGCAATACCCCAAAAACAAAAACTACAATTAAACCAATTATCTTCATAACTCAATTTTCTTCAAAAATAACAAAATCCAATCCCTCAATTTAAAATCTACAATCCCCCATTTCCAAATTTCCAAATTGAATCATTTCCAAATTACCTAATTGAACCATTTCCAAATTTCCAAATTGTCACATTTCCAAATTCTCTCATTTCCAAATTTTCAAATTGAATCATTTTCAAATTACCTAACCAAATAAAAAAAAAACTTTGTCAACTAAGGACACTAATTTGCATAATTCATTTTATTTTTAATTATTTGTGCTTAAAACACTTTTTCAATGGCACATCAAAATAAAATTTTACGTGTTCTACAGTTAATCGTAGCCTTACAAACCCACCTACCAAAATCAATGGAAGAATTAAGCGAAATCATTGGATCCGGCACAAGAACCGTATATCGCTATTTTGAACTATTAGAAGAAATTGGCTTTAGAATCGAAAGAGATAACACTGGGCGCTATACAATTAGAACCAATGAAATAATGGAAATAAGCCAACTAACAAAACAAGAGTTCAACCATGTTTCAAAGCTCCTCCAGACATCAGACCGCTCCAATCCTTTGAATCAATCCATATTAAAAAAAATGGCTGTACGTTCAGATGTTCAAATTGCTTCAATTACCATCGGCAACGCACACATCAGTAAAATGATTGAAGACATTCAAGAAGCCATCAACCTCGAAAAACAAATCATCATTAAAAAATACAATTCCATAAGCTCTCAATCCATTTCTGACAGAATTGTAGAACCTATCGCAATAGATGCAAATTATCGCACAATTACGGCTTTCGAAATAGCTTCTGGCATTAACAAAACATTTGTTATCGAACGCATGCAAAACGTTGAAATCACGAAAACAGAATTCAAACACCAAGACAAACACCTTGTTACAGAAAAAGACGTTTTCGGTTTTGGCCCTCGTTCAGACCAAAGAACCTTCCCAGTTCACCTCGTACTCTCTCTGAAAGCCAAAATTCTACTTTCAGAAGAATACCCAAAAACAGAAGAGTTCATTACAAAAAAAACAAAATCCAAAAACTTCATCTTCCAATGCCACGTCAACGACCTGCGTCCTGTATTCCGTTTCATCAAAGGCCTAAACGAAGACATCAAAATAATTTCCCTCCCCGAACCATTACAGGAAATTGTAGAGCTGGAAGAAACAGAAAAATTGTACTAAATTGGTATATTTGAAGACGAAATACATAAATCGAATATATATTTAATGAATTCCAAACATGCAAATTAAACTCGAGAATCTACAATATCAGCAAATTGCAATTGATTCCATTGTCAAAGTTTTTGACGGCAATGAGAAAAACAATTTCGATAATGCTTGCGAAGAAGGAATTCGTTCGAACATGCTTTCGTTGTCACCTGAGCAATTAGCTCAAAATATTCAGCAGATCATTGTTGAAAATGGTATCGACGTATCAATCGGGAAATTAAGCCCAGAGCGCGAATTGACTATTGAAATGGAAACCGGCACAGGAAAAACATTGGTCTACATAAAAACCATTTGTGAGTTGTACAAGGCTTACGCGTTCACAAAATTCATCATTCTTGTTCCGTCTGTTGCTATTCGTCAAGGGGTCTTAAATACCTTAAAAATGTTTGAAAATCAATTGGAAGATATCTACGGATTTAAACCAAAATACTTTGAATATACAAGTAAAAAACTGAACAATGTAACGTCATTTATTGAAGAGCAACATCCGCAGATTATGGTGATGACATTGGCTTCTTTCAATTCAGAGGACAAAATTTTAAACCAATCAAAACGAGAAGACCTTTTTGCCAATATTCCATTCATTGATACCATTGGTAGAACCAATCCAATCATCTTCATGGATGAACCTCAAGAGGGAATGGATACAGACAATTCAGTGAAGCAAATTGCCAAACTAAATCCGCTTTTCAAAATTCGTTATTCAGCTACCCACAAAGAAGTGAAAAATAGAATTTATCGCTTAACTCCTTATGACAGTTACCGTGAAGGATTGGTAAAGAAAATAGAGGTGCTTACAGTCACAGAAAAGAACGATGAAGCAACTCTAAAATTAGAATACTCAAATACCCAAATAGGAAAAGGAGACCCTAAAGCAAAAATAAAAGCCTGGCATCAAAGTGCCGCTGGAAAGATCGAGTTCAAAGAGACAAAATGGTTAAGCATTGGAGATAATATTGGAGATAAAACTAATAATCCTAGTTACCTAAACTATACGATTGAACGAATCAATAAAAGTTTGCGGACAGGTAAGTGGTCATTGACTTTTACAAATGGTACTGAAATTTTTGAGAAACAATCATCAACTAATGTAGAAAGTATTTGGGCTTTGCAATTAGAATGGTTGATTATTCGTCATTTTACTAAGAAGCAGCGACTTCAAGAATTGGGAATCAAATGCCTTTCGCTTATTTTCATTGATAAAGTTGCCAACTTCATGGGAGAAGATCCAGTGATTAAGAACTTGTTTATTGAAAAATACAAAAGCGTGTATGCGGAATTCCACAACAACGAACAGCCTTCTGCTGAGCATATCGAATCCATACAAGGATTTTATTTTGCGAAAACAGGAAAAGGTGAATTTACGGATAACGAAACCGCTATGCGGAAGAATTCAGACATCTTTGACGCCATTCTAAAAGACAAAGAAGAATTGTTATCCTATGGAGATTCTGTAGCCAATAAAATCGAATTCATCTTTTCGCACTCTGCTCTGGGAGTTGGTTGGGACAATCCAAATATCTTTAACATTGCTACATTGAGCAATTCTTATTCTGAAATCAAAAAGCGTCAAGAAATTGGTCGTGGCTTGAGAATCTGCGTCAATAAAGATGGTCAACGTGTTTATGACAACCCCGAAGTGGCAGATGCGGATAGAATCAATCAGCTTACGGTCATTCCCAACGAAACGTATGAAACATTCGTTACCCAATATCAGGAAGAAATCAAAGAGGTTTACGGAACATCTGCTGCGGGTGCAGGAATGGCGCATACGCACAAAGGGAAACCCCAAAATGAAATTAAATTCAAGCGCAATCCAAATGAAACTGTAAACCAAGCGTTCAAACGTTTCTGGAAAGCATTGGCGAAAAAGACAAGCTTCTCAGTTGCTTTTGATGAAGATGCCTTAATTGCAAAATCCATCGAAGCATTAGACAATATTGCGCTTTCAGATTACAAGGCCGAGGTTCAAAGCCGTTCAATAACTGGCATTTCAGAAGATGAAATCCAAGATGAATTTGGAGGTTCTGAATCGTACAAACTAAAGGCACGTTTTTCAAGTCTAGACATCATTGAAGAAATCAGTGAAAGCACAGGTGTTTCGTACATTACCGTGTTCAAGATCATTACAGGAATGAAGTCTTTTGCGCACATCATTAAAAATCCACCTCAGTTTATCCACCTTGCTTCGTTAGAAATAAAGAACATCGAACTGGATGAAATGATTCGAGGGTTACAATATGAAGTCTCAAATGAAGCCTTTCCATTCAGTTTTGATGATTACGTGAGAAATATCGATGAAAAAGGCTTTGTAGAAACACCAAATCGAGGTGTATTCGATAAAATGCTCGTGGATAGTGATGTGGAGAAAACCTTTGCCAAAGCGACTGACTCCGACGATGAAGTCGTTTGTTTCCTAAAGCTGCCTTCGTACTACAAAATCCCAACACCAATTGGAGAATACGAACCCGATTTTGGTATCGTGATGCGCCGTAAACAATTGAAAAATGGTACGGAAAGCGAATTTTATTTTGTGGTAGAAACAAAAGGAACAAACGATATCAACGATAAAAAAGCATTGAAAGAAAGTGAGGTGTACAAAATTAAATGTGCAATGAAGCATTTTGCTGCCCTGGGCATCGATGTAGAATACAAAGCACCAGTGAAGGAGTTTAACTATTTCAAAGAGGAAGCTGCAAAGTACATTACAAAACAGATGGAGGAATTAACTGATAACTAATATGGAATTTTAATACTACCGAATTCGGTAGTATTAAAACATTGCTAAATGGATTCACAATGGCTAAGAATAAAAAAATAGAAGTATTGGAAAAGAAATAACGCTGTATTCAAATCAATCCGAAGAATATATTTCACTTACGGATATGGCGAGATACCGCGATACGGATAGAACCAACTACATCATTCAAAACTGGATGCGTACCAGAAGTGCCATTGAATTTTGTGGTTTATGGGAGCAATTGAACAACCCTAATTTTAAAAGCATCGAATTCGATGCCTTTAAAAACGAATCTGGTTCGAATAGCTTTGCGCTTACTCCACAAAAGTGGATAGAATCAACTAATGCAGTAGGGATTATTTCAAAATCTGGTCGATATGGTGGTACTTTTGCGCACAGAGATATTGCTTTTGAATTTGCTTCATGGATCAGTGCGGAATTTAAGTTTTATCTTATTCACGAATTCCAGAGACTAAAGGAGCAAGAATCAAACCGTCAACAAATCGAATGGAACTTCCAACGCACATTAGCAAAAGTCAATTACAAGATTCACACGGACGCCATCAAGGAAAACCTCATTCCTCAGGTACTAGATAAAAAACAAACTTCTTTGGTATACGCTTCCGAAGCAGACGTCTTGAACATGGCACTTTTCGGAATGACGGCCAAACAATGGCGTGATACCAACCCCAACGAGAAAGGCGGTGGTCTAAGTTCATCGAAGGGCGATGCCCTGAGTTCATCGAAGGGGAATATCCGAGACTATGCCACCATACAACAATTGGTAGTGCTATCCAATTTAGAAAGCATAAACGCTATGCTGATTGCGCAGGATATGCCCCAAAGCGAAAGACTGATTCAGCTCAACAACATCGCAATTACGCAAATGAAATCATTGGTAGATAACCAACACATAAAAAAACTTGGAAATGGAGAGTAACACAGATAACCCACTCAAAAACGTTCAGTCACACGATTGGAACCAGGAACGACTGGAGCAACTAAAACAGTTGATGCCCGACTTGTTCACCAATGATGGAAAATTGAACATCAATGACCTCAAGCAAATTGTTGATCCGGAAAGTTTGAATGAAACAGAGCGTTACGAATTCCGTTGGTTTGGAAAAAGTAAAGCCAAGCGTGAAGCCTTTACGCCAACAGATGCAACATTGGTTTTTGACGAAGAAAGAAGTGTAACCCCGGAACACAGCGAAAACCTCATCATAGAAGGTGAAAACTTACAGGTACTTAAATTATTGAGTAAAAGTTACCGCGAACAAATCAAATGTATTTACATCGATCCGCCTTACAACAAAGACAAAGATTATGTCTACAAAGATACATGGCGCCAAGATGTTAAATCTTATTGGGAAGATGCTGAAATGATCGAAAACGGAGTTCAAATTGACACAAATATTGAAAACTCTGGAAGCTATCATAGTAACTGGTTAAATATGATGTATTCGAGACTTCTGATCGCAAGACAACTTCTAAGGCAGGATGGAGTTATCTTTATCTCTCTAGATAATAATGAAATACATCATTTAAGAAAATTGTGTGATGAGGTATTTGGAGAATCAAATTTCATAGAGTGCATCACATGGAATAAACGGGTTCCGAAGAATGATAAAGGAATTGGAAATATACATGAATACATTTTGGTTTATGTTAAGGATAGTTCATTGAAGCATGAGTTTTTAATGCGCAAAGAAGGTTTAGAGGACATTGATAAACTGATTAATAAGTTGAAATCTAAAAAAATCCCTCTACCACAAGCTGTTTTGGAATTAAAGAAACTATACAAGAAAAAAGATTTTGACAGGGGAATTACCTTATATAATTCATTAAATGATGATTATCGTTTATGGGGGAAAATAAATATGAGTTGGCCAAATGCAGATACATTCGGACCAACTTATGATGTCTTACATCCCAAAACCAACAAACCCGTAAAAGTTCCAGACAGAGGATGGCGTTGGAAGATTGACACATTTGAAGATGCTGCAGGGATTAAAGAAGGTAAATATGAAGAAATCAAAGAACTCCATGATGGCAGTTTTATCTGTGGTAGAATTTGGTTTAGTAAAGATGAAGCTACTCAACCTAGCTCAATAACTTATTTCGATGAAGTAGAAAGCTTCCTATTGCGATCAATATTATCTACAAAGAGTGATGGTGGTATTCAATTAGAAAAGATTTTTGATGGAAAGAGCTTTTTCTCATATCCAAAACCAACCTCGATACTAAAAATACTTTTTGATTCGATTACTTGTAATGACCATGACTTATTTATGGACTTTTTTGCTGGCTCTGGAACTACTGGACATGCAATAGTTGAATTGAATGAATCTGATAATAAAAAAAGAAATTTTATTCTTGTTCAATTCCCAGAAGCAACAGAAGAAAAGAGCGAAGCTTTCAAAGCGGGCTACAAGAAAATCAGTGATATCACTATTGAGCGCAACAAACGCGTTATCAACAACATCATTGAGGAAAAGAAAAAAGCACAACCTGATTTATTCTCTGGAAAAGAAGATGAGCAAGAGCAATTAAACGGCTTAGGATTTAAAGTGTTCAAGCTGCAAAAATCCAACTTCCCAAGAACAGAATTTGCACCCGATCCAGAGCTTTCTGAAGAAGAAAACATTGAATTACTGAAGAAATACATTGAAGTCAAAGAAGCCCAATTAGTTTCAGCCTTCAACCGCAACGAGCTCACAACCGAAATTCTCTTGAAAAACGGCTTCAAATTGAATTACACAATCACCAAACAAGAGCAATTCAAAAAGAACGAAATCGTATTGGCTTCAGATGGCGAAAAGGAAACCCTACTTTGCTTGGATGTTACCATCGCCAATGAAACTGTTGAGTATTTCAAAAACAACACCTCCCAAAAATTGATTGTCCTAGAGCGTGCCCTGGACACAACCAAGAAATGGAACTTGAAACATTATTTGGGCGAGAAATTTATAGCGTTTTAGAAACTAACCTACAACTACTATGAGCAAAGAAGAACAGAAAGAATTAACACCAGGACAAAAGAGATACTTTAGGCAATATATCAATAAGTTTCTAGAAGAGTCCAAGCAGGCAATATCTGAAATTGAGAAACTGAAAAATGAAATTGTCGAGGGATCAGATTCGGTCTATTCAATTGATGAAATCGATGGATTTAAAAAGAAGTTGGCAGAGCTGCATGATTTCATAATTGCGGAAGATGAAAATGGAGAAACTATTGAGGACAAATTGATTACTTTTAAGGAATCAGCTGATAAAGAGTCAAAAGAAATTCTTGATCTGAAAAGCCAAATTGCTAAATACAAAGATCAACTTTATGGTACTGAGGATGAAAATGGAAAACAAGTTCCGGGGTTAGTTCACAAAATTGATAACATGCAAAAGCAATTGGCTCAGAACATAGAAGCCAATGAGAAAAAGCAACAAGCATTATTGGAGAAAATTGAAGAATTACTCCAGGGGGCGAGCACGGTTGCTTTAGCAAAAGCATTTGAAGAGCATAAAAAACAATTTGATAAACCTAACAAACTTTGGCTATGGGTTTTCGTTGGTGCGTTATCGGGGCTAATGGGATTGACAATTACGGCATTTTTTGTATCGAATCGTGACCTTACAGAAATGTGGAAAATAACCCTTGGTAATCTTCCGTTCATAGGTGCAGGAGTATGGTTAGCGATTTATGCCAGCAAACAACGTAGTCAAAATATTCGTTTACAGCAGGAATACGCGTATAAAGAAGATGTTGCAAAGTTGTATTATGGTTTAAAAAATGAGATTGAACAATTAGACAATACCGAGCTTGGCCAAAGACTAAACGAGAGTGTTATTCAGATACTTGTTGAAACGGTTTCTTACAATCCTAGCAAAACGTTAGATAACAATTCACATAATGACAAGGGACCAATATTGGAGGCTCTGAAAAGTATATCAGAATCGATTAAATTGAAATAGTAGTTATTATGGATTGGTCAATATTGAAAGAGTTAGGATTCTTCACTGCGATTGGCGGTGCATTAACCTACCTTATTAAAACACTTGGTAAGCATTTTATGAATCAAAACCTTGAAATCCATAAAATGCAGTTGAATCAGCAGTTAGAGTCTCATAAAGCGGAACTTGAACTAATTAATGTAAAACAATCCAGATTGCATGATAAACGTATTGAAACAATTCAAGAATTATATGAAAAGCTGACTGAATTTTATATGGATTTGGACACGTTGATCAGGTGGAAAAATGTAACTGGGTTAACTGATGAGGAGATTAAGAAGCAACAATTTGAGGAAGCAAACAAAACCTTTGAGTCTGGTAGTAAATTCAGTAGATACTATCTAATGAATAAACTCTATTTCAGTAAGGAAATGTGCGAAACTATTGATGAGATAATCAAAGAAATGCGTTCGTGTCAATATGACCTTACTATTCAGTATCAATGGATAAATCTTTCAGCTGATCTCCAAATGAACTCGTTCAAACAAGCAAAGGAAAAGTTGGAAAAAGAAGTTCCGGTATTAAAAGAACAAATTGAAACAAAATTCCGAGAAATATTAGGGGTAGAATGAATGAGCAACTGAAAATATTTTTTGACAATCCTATACCTTTCATTCCGGAAAATATCCGGCCACTGAATGGCATTGCTGGATTGTATTTTATTTTCAGTAAAAGTGTTGATATCAATTACCCATTTCAGCAATCCAAATTGCTGTATATCGGAATGAGTGAAAAACGTACAAATAGCATTGGTAGTAGACTCTTGGGACATTTTGATGGGAAATCAAAAAACGTTGGACTTCAGAGCTACCGAAAGGTGACCGAATTATATTTTACGTATATCAATTTTGATTTACTGAAAAGTCGATGGGATTATAGAATTGAAGATCTGGAAAGTTATTTCATCCTCGATTTTGTGGGGAAATTTGGTGTATATCCAATTTGCAACAACAAATCTGGTCTCGATATCATGAACAACAACATTAAAACCCATTTCAAAATTGATTGGGATTACTTTAAATAATTGAACAATGGCAGAAAACGTAAAATCAGGAAAAGAAATTCTGGATGAATTTTTCGCTGGAATTGAAAACATTGAAACTGTTGATCCGAACATTGCTGCAATGATTAAGCAGTTGTATAACGAGGATAAACTAACTGATGCCAATGTCAAGAATGAATTACAAAGATTAAGAACCGAAAATGAGCGTTAAAATCAATAAAATCGAAATTGACGGTATACGTGGTGTACAATCAAAATTAGAATTGCCACTAAACGGTAAATCTATTGTCCTGTATGGTGATAATGGGACAGGAAAAAGCAGTATATCCGATGCTATAGAATGGTTTTACACCAACCGTGTTTCTCATTTGTCAAGTTCAGAAATAGATCTCAAAGATGCATTGAGAAATATCAATAAAGCACAAGATGAAAATTCTTATGTATCACTTAACTTAATAAAATCTTCAGCACTTGATTCAGAGAGAAAATTGGTTTCAAAAAAAGGAAAACTAACCGTTGAACTTTCAAATTCTACTGAACCTTTTAAAGAATACTTATTAAGTTCTGAATCTGAAAATTTGTTGCTGCGTTATCAATACCTCACAGATTTTATCGATAATACAAAAAGTGACAAACTCAAGTATTTATCGGATATAATTGGCTATTCAGAAGTTACGAAGAAAAAGGAAATACTACGTAAAAGTTATTCAGGGATTACCTCAGAAATTAAAGCTCAAAATTTTGAAGCTCAAATAAACGCTCAAAAAACAGTGCTAATTGAAAAGCTTGGAGCTGCTATTAGCCAGGAAATAAACTTGTTTGAGACCAT
>JAFIEX010000268.1 GCA_020832365.1 Crocinitomicaceae bacterium | reverse complement strand
TTTAAATCTGAGTGGGATAAGTTTGGCTTATGGCCACTAGTGATGAAGAATTCTGAAGATACTGTTAGAGCATATTCAATGGCATCCTAACCAGCAGAAGGACGTAGAGTTATGCTAAACGTTCGTATTGCTACTCCACCATGGGACAGAAAAAATAATGCATGGATGAAAGTGAATCCAGGTATTGCATCTTCTTACATCTTTAATCTTAAACCAGGTGATACAGCAATAATCTCTGGTCCTTACGGTGAGTTCTTTATTAATGAAGAGAATGATGCCGAAATGCTTTATATTGGTGGTGGTGCAGGTATGGCTCCTATGCGATCTCACTTGTATGAGTTGTTTAAAACAATGCGTACAAATAGAAAGGTGACTTATTGGTATGGAGGACGTTCAAGAGCTGAATTGTTTTATATCGAGCACTTTAGAGAGTTGGAGCGCGAATTTCCGAATTTCAAGTTTTATATGGTACTTTCTGAACCACTTCCCGAGGATAATTGGGTAGAAAAGAAAGATGTGAATGATGAAGAAGGGGATGGATTCCTTGGATTTGTTCACCAGGCTGTTATCGATCATCATTTGAAGAGTCATGATGCGCCAGAGGATATTCAGTTTTATTTCTGTGGTCCTCCATTAATGAACCAAGCTGTTTTAAAGATGGTTGATGAATGGGGTGTTCCGCCAGAGAATGTAAGATTCGACGACTTTGGAGGTTAAACCAAAAAGATAATTCAAAAAAAATGCCGCATTAGCGGCATTTTTTTTTAGAATTATTCAGACAGATTATAATTTTTATTCGACATGAATTGAGTAGGTATTATTCATTAAGGTTTTTACTTTGATCAATTAATTTCCTTTCGTAATACTTATAGATTTCGATTTGTGCATTCCAATCAGGGGCTTCGGCGTTTATTTTTTTCACATACCTGTTTTTCAATTCTGGGTCAATAATGCGAGCTTTAACGTTATCTTTCCATTGCATTTCAAATATTTCTTTTACTTCCTTTTGTATAGCTTTGTCCAATATTGGAGTCGATACTTCTACTCGCTTGTCCAAATTTCGTTGCATCCAATCTGCACTTGATAATATATATATTGGATTTCCGTCATTTTCAAATATAAAAAATCTTGTATGTTCTAAAAAACGACCTACAATACTTCTAACCTCTATATTTTCACTTAGTAATGAAACTCCTGGGATTAGACAACAGATTCCGCGCACCAAAATTCTAATTTTAACACCAGCTTTACTTGCTTCATAAAGCTTATTGATCATCTTTACATCTACTAAATTATTAATTTTGATATCGATTGTTGCTTTATTCCCTTTTTCAACTGATCTAATTTCATTGTTGATTAGCTGTATAAATTTTCTTCTGGTGTTAAATGGAGATACCAATAGTTGTTTGTAAATACCTCGTTCAATGTTGTTCTCGATTAGATTAAATACTTTTTTAACTTCTTTCGTAATTAATGGGTTAGCTGTTAATAACCCGAAATCTGTATATATTTTTGCCGTACCTCCATGAAAATTACCTGTGCCTATGTGTGCTATAATCTGCGTGGTTGTTCCCGTTTTTCTTGTGATCTGAATTAGTTTAGAATGCACTTTTAGTCCCGGTACACCATAAATGATTTTTGCTCCTTGTTCTCTTAAAACTGTGGACCAATACATGTTGTTTTCTTCGTCAAATCTTGCTTGTAACTCCATAACTACAGTTACGTCCTTCCCATTTTTGATGGCGTTGATAAGCGCGTTAATAACTTGAGACCTTCTAGCAACCCTGTAAATATTGATTTTTATTTCTTGTACTTTGGGATCTATTGCAGCTTCTCTCAAGAGGTCAACAAGGTGATCAAATTTATGATAAGGGTAATGAAGTAGAATATCTTTTTTTAGAACAGTTTTTATAATTGAAACTTGATTGGTAAGGTCTGGATGGGTTAAAGGTGGTAATTTAGGAAAGATAAAGTTTGGATTACCAAAATCAGGGAATTGCATTAAATCTTTGAAGTTGTGATAACGACCCGATGGTGCAACATGATCATAAGCCGAGATTCCTATTGCATTTTTTAGATAATGAAGTAATTCTTTATTCATGTTTTCATCATAAATAAATCGAACAGGTTCTCCTTTTTTTCTTTGTTTAATACTTTCCTCCATCTTGTCGTACATAGAAATCGAAATATCATCGTCTAAATTTAATTCGGCATCTCTAGTGAATTTGAAAGTGTAAGCACTTATTTTGTCAAACTTAAAAAGTGCAAATATTTGATTTAAAAACAATCTAATGATATCGTCCAAAATTATGATGTAATTTTTTCCGTTATCTATAAAGGTATGAAATCTAGGATGAGAACTGGGCACCTGGATTAAAGCGAACCTGAATTTCTTGGTTGCAGAATTTTGCATGCTTACAGCAAGATAAATTTCTTTATCTACCAAACGAGGAAATTTTCTTTTTTTATCAAGTATTATTGGAACGATGTCTTGCTTTAGTTCGTTTTGAAAATAATTATCAAGCTCAGGAAGAAAAGCTGATGGAATGTTGCGCTCGTTTAAATGAAATACTTGATGGGCTTCCAATTCTTTTAATATACGCTGATAAGATAAATCGTACTTTCTTCTTTGGTGTTTAATTTCTTTTTGTAACTCGCTTAGCAATAGTTTAGGGCTGCCATCAAAGCCTTCTACAAATTTATTTTTCAATTCAACCATTCTATTGACAGTTGCCATTCTTACCCTAAAAAACTCATCTAGATTATTTGAGTAAATTCCCAAAAAACGCAACCGTTCAATTAACGGAGTATTTCTATCAATACTTTCTTGAAGAACACGCTCGTTAAACGCTAACCAACTTATTTCTCTATTTATCAATTTATCCATCGTTTCAAAGATAAATACAGATATTTTTATTTTCGCGTTTTCAATATTAAGTTTTTAAAATTCTAATCTTTTTTAAAATTGTCATTTCACTAGGCTATGAACAGTAATGCCTTCCAACGATCATTAAAAAACAATAGTAAAAATAAAGAGGCCCCGAACAAGTACAAACTAATATTAAAAAGTAGTGAATAGATAAAAGTCCTACTTTTTATAAAGTAAGTTATAACAGGGATAAGCAGAAATAATGGTACGAGCGGGAAGGTGCCTTGAACAGAAAAATCAGTTTTACCCGTGTACCACACTTTTCCTAACCAAATGTGAACGGATTTAATATCACCAAAAAATGGTGTTCGTTCCATTTTTACAAAATTGTATTTTTCTATCAGTAATACAGCCTCACCAGTTAACCAAAATTTTTCGCCTTTTTCAGTCTTAATAGGCACAATATTTGCTTGAAAAAATCCT
>JAFIEX010000325.1 GCA_020832365.1 Crocinitomicaceae bacterium | reverse complement strand
TTGAAAGCGCCCATGCGCTGAAAGTTTTCACATTTAAAGAAGATTTGACATTTTTCCATTTCATCAATTAATAGTTAAGTTAACACAGGGGTAAAGTGGACGTGAGTAGCAATTCTCTCGTGGGTTGCTTGTAATTCTTTAACTAAATTTTCCATTTATTTGTTCCAATTAATTGGGGGATGAGTTTTTATTGCTGCTTCAAAGCCAATTTGTTGCAACGCTATTAATCTTTGTTGTGCATCATCCTCCGCTTTTTCATACCATACTATAAGAAGTTCACCCTTATTGTTGAAATTCATTTTTTTCAATCCTTGACTGTGCTGGAAATAGTTCATCAGTCGATATGAAGTATTTGAAATTTCAACAGTTAGAACAACTTGCCAAATTGATGCAGTACTATTTTCAACTGCATTCATAGGGTGAACAGCATTCAAATCTAATACTTTTCTTCCTTCATAGAATTGCTCCGTATCGAAATCTTGTAATTTATTTTGATGCCCATCCTTTAATTTTTCAGAGGTTATTAATTGGGAGTAAATTCTCTGTGCATCGACATCATAGAAAAATAGCGCGCCTTCTTCGTTTAAACGATGAATATATTGAAATGGGAAATCAACAAATGTTTCCTTTGAAGCCAAGCGCACATATATTTTTTTGTTTTTGAAGAAAGGTTCAGGTGAGGGAGGTGTAGGCCTGTTTTCTGGAGCACGAACATTGTTTCTTTCTACAACTGTTGGAGTGGTACTTTCTAAAATGTCTTGACCAAACTCAGCTAATAATTCTTGTGCTTGTTTAACAGTAATGCGCTCTCCTTTATAGTAAGCTACAACAAAAGCATCTTTTACGCCTTTATCCACAGCATATTGTCTTTTGATTTGAGCTTCTTCCAAATTATCAAACATACCAGTTGAATAGCGGATTTGGCCATTGTCGAGTCTTCTAGTCATCAACGGCTCGATGTTGTATAGTTGTTCAGGTTTTATTGGCTTATTATACACCCCAACTTGTACGGTGAAAAATAGACCCATTTTGGTTTCTACGGCAGTTGCAGGTGCTGCTCCTGGAGCTTGGTTGTAGGCAAAGCGGTTAATTTCTAAATTAGTCTCGTCACCAGTTTCCATTTCATTAAGTACCACCCAGCCTTCAGCCGACTCTTGAATAGCAGGAACACATAAGCCGGCTTCTTGTAATTGCTGGGCTCTGTATATTGGAATTCTTTCTCCGTTGCAGTATGCCACTAAAAACGCATCAGAATAACCCAAGGTTCTGATTTGATTACGAGCAACCGTGGCATCTGCTCTACTTGGAAAATATCCTGCCATATATCGAATCAAGCCCGGTCGAACCTCTTCACCAGAAATAGGAGCGAATTCTTTGAATGTTTCGTTGGGTACAGGGCGACTAAAGGCACCGATTTGCACCCGATAAACTAAGCCATCCATATTCGTTGCCTCAATTGGGATGGGATTAGCATCGGAGTAGGTAGGGGCTTCATTAGCTTGTTTGAAAGCCACGCCAATTGGAACACTGGAGGTGATTGGTGAAAAAACAGGCGCTTTTTGAATAGGGTCGACTTCTCGAACCAGTAAGTTAGAAATAATTTCAGCAGCTCTTGGGTCAGTTGGAAGTTGTGCGGCAATGCTTGACTGAATGGTTCTAATTTCCGTTTCAAGCGATGAAATGGTGCTGTTAAGTTGAGAAATTTGCTCCAAAACAGCACGCATGTTATTATCAATACTTTCATCTTGCTCTGCTGAGAATAATGATTGTAGTTGTTTTAATTCGCTTTCTAATTCCATCAATTGTTCTTCTTTCACTCGCCATTCGTACTGTTTTTGTAATAATTTGTTCCTATCGTTTAACAGCGCTTTGTAAGTATCGCTTTGCGCCATTTCTAATTCTTCCTCAAAGCTTACTGCATTTTGAATAGCGTCTGAAGGAACACCTCTTTCTTTAGTTTTTGCTCTATGATTTGCAATGATTTTTAGTTCTTCTTCTTCTGCTTTCAGGCTATTACTCAATTGCTCATTTTGTAACTCGAGGTCAGCCATTAAGGCATTGATTTTTCTTAAATCTCGTCTTTTGGCGGTTGAGCGCAATTTTTCTAACTCCAATATTTGCTGTTCATTTTGTCTTAAATTTCCTCTCAATGTATTTACCTGAGCTTGCTTATTGGCTTGTTCTCTAATGGTATTGTTATTTTCTTGAAAACTAATATCATTTTGAATGGCAGTCATTTTTTGATTGACTTTTTCTTCCTGCTTAGCAGCTGTTAATGACTGAATATAGTTTGCTTTCTCTGCATTCAAGGCTTTTCCGGTAGCCGATTTTTCCTGAATGGTCCTGCTTTGTTGCATGGTCAGTTCTTGTATTTGAATAGCAGCGTTTCTTTCTTGAAGGTTAGAACTGCTTCGACGCTCAACATTTTCCGATATTTCTTCTTCAATCGTTTTAATTTGTTCATTGAGCAACTTTGCTTTTTGTTGATTGATATTGTTTTGAATTTTAGCCTCTTCTTTATCCAAATTTTGAATTTGCTTATTTTGTTTTTTGGTTCTTTCACTTTCAGGAATAGCAGAAATCGCTACTATTTCTTCTCTGACTCGTTCTAATTCATTTTGATTTAAAAGGATAGTGTTCAATATTTCATCGTTCGAAACTCCGCCCTTAGTCGCAATTGCTAAAATTTCATTTTGTTCTAAATCTGCTATTCTGATGGTAGCTTTTCTCAGATTCGTCTCATTTTTTGCGATGATATTACGCAACACTTCGCTTGTTGGATTTTCTCCATTTCGTAATTCGATTGTAAGTTTTTCATTTGCAAATTGCAGTGCATTTTGATAACGCAACAATTCATTTTTGGATGAACTTTCTGAGGGTATTACAAGCTGTTGATGGTCAATGCGAAGGTTTTTGAGGATATTTAATTCTTCTTTACTCCAGTTTTCATTGTTAGAAGGCCTTGCAGCTTCTAATGCTTCACTATTTTTTTCAATTATTGTCCTTGTTTCGTCATTGTCAGACAAATCTGTTGTTTCAGTGCTTTGATTAGTTGCTACAATTTCTTCAGATGCAGACTGATTGATAATGTCTATTTTCGCCTGATTTTCAGCTATTACAACTTTTAATTCATTGGTAAGTTCCATTTTTTCTGATGCAGAAAACATGCTCCATTTTTCGTCGTTTGAAATGGCTTCCAGTTGTTGTTCTAATTTTTGCTGGAGTTTTGTTCTTTGCGCTAATTCATTTGCAGGTGAAAGTCGGAAGTTGTTGAGGTCTTCCAAAGCAGTTTTTAGCTCATTGACCTCTTTTTTGTTGGCTTCTTTAGCAATAAACTTAGGATCTGTTTTTATT
>JAFIEX010000267.1 GCA_020832365.1 Crocinitomicaceae bacterium | reverse complement strand
CTAAATCAGAGCAAGATAACTCAAATAAGCCTCAAGGAGGAGGGGGAAGTAACCCTAATCAGCGAAGAATAAAAAAGCGAAGGCCAAATCAAAAACCTAAAGATAATTCGAATGATAAAACTTAAGTGGTTTTTAGAAAGCGCATTAGTAATATTTTTGTTAGTAGGTTTTCTAGCTTGTGGAAAGGGAGAAGATTACAAAGATGTCCATATTTTTGAGGAAGAAAAATGGACCGATTTGGATACAGCAACTTTTAATTATCTAGCTGAAGATACCACTGCTTGGTATAATGTGGTGTTGAATTTAAGAACTACGAAAAATTTTCGTTATTCGAATTTGTGGATATACTTTATCATTGAAACACCAACCTCAGGTAGATCAGTGGTTGCCCATCAAATACCTGTCGCTTTCCCAGACGGATCCTGGATTGGTAAAGAAAAGGGTAATAAAGTAGAAAGCCAACTTAAGTTAAGCGCTTTTCAATTTCCTGAAATGGGTAATTATAAATTTAAGGTTATTCAGTCCACCCAAGAAGCAGAAATTCCACATATCAATAGTATCATTTTCTCTTTATATCGCAGTGAGGAGAATTAAGAGCTTTTATATCGCAGAGAAAGTGATATCGTAGCCAGTGTGATTTCGGATGTTTAATACAGATTCATCCTCAAAAATAAGGTATTGACCTTTTATGGCTATCAGCTTTTTATGAATGTTCGGCATTTTATCTAGAGAAATACTTTTTATTTTTTCAGGAAAATAAAGAGAGGGATAGTTAAAATGATAAATGTTATCATCTTCAGATAAGAAATCTTGTAGATCGGATGGCAGTAATTCTTCTGTTCTATACTTTATCTCCTCCAAATCTATGTTGTCATCGATTTGATTGCTGAGCATTTTGCGCCAGTTTGTTTTATCGGTAAATAAGTCTTTCAAAGCGACTTCAATTACACCAGCTAAATACCTGTTAGGTGTTTCAGCAAAAACAATAACTTCATTAGCACCTTGGTCTATCCACCTTGTTGGAATTTGATTTTTTCGTGTTACGCCTACTTTTACGACATCAGAGGCTGCTAAATAAACAACGTGCGGCTGAACATGATTGTTTAATTCCCATTCCAAGTTTCTACCTTCATTTAAATGGCCACGACATAATTCAGGACGAAGCACACAAGGAGAGGTTTCAGGGGCACTTTGGAAGCAAGTATAACAATAACCGTTCATGAAAGTCTTTTTCACTTTTTTTGCACAATTTACACACTGTATATTGCCATTAAATTGAATTTGAATTTCTTTATTCAAATAGTCGTTTATTGCAATTAAAGTGCTTTCTTTCAATGTTCCGTCTAGAAGCCTAAGCTGATAGTGTATTGCACTATACTCATCTTGAGAAACTTTCATCTTCACCAATAAGCCTTGTTGATTCATTGTTGGTAAATTTAAAAAAGGTTGCTGAAGAATCAACAACCTTTTAAGTTTTAAAAACTTTTTACTTAGTTATTTGAAGTGCGCAATGATTTTTTCAGCCATTTCGATCCCAATTCTGGCTTGAGCTTCTAAAGTTGCTGCACCAATATGCGGCGTACTGGCAATTTTTTCATGTTGCAATAAATCTGCTCTTGGTGTGGGTTCATTTTCGAAAACATCCAACGCGGCATAAGCAACCTTTCCAGTTTTAATAGCTGCTAATAAGGCATCTTCATCAACAACACCACCTCTTGCGGCATTGATAATTCGAACTCCGTCCTTCATGCTCTTGAACTGCTCTTCACCAATTACTGCCTCTCCATTTTCTTGTTTAGGAACATGAAGTGAAATGTAATCTGCCGCTGCTAAAGCCGTTGTTAAATCCGAAGTGGTTTCCAAGTTGGCTGTAAATGTTCCAACACCGTGAATGGAAATAGGTATATCAACTTTTGAAACCTCTTGTCCAACAGGTATTACTTTCATTCCAGCTCCAAGCGCACAGCTTGCCAGAGCTTGACCAATCCTTCCAAAACCAATTATTACTAAGGTTTTGTCTTTTAGCTCAACGCCTTTTCCATATTTCTTTTTCAATACTTTGAAATCGGAAGCGCCAGTTTGTGGCATGTTTAAAAAAGAATCGTGTAAACCTCTTGAAATAGCATACATCTGTCCCATTACTAATTCCGCTACTGAGTGAGACGATGCTGCTGGGGTATTTTCGACAGTTAATCCTTTTTCTCTTGCGTAGGCCACATCGATGTTATCCATGCCAACTCCACCTCTTCCAATGAATTGAAGACTTGGACAATTATCTATAATGTCTTTTCTAACTTTTGTAGCCGATCGTACGAGCAGGGTAGTATACCCTTCTTTATTGATGGTTGCAATTAGGTCATCTTGAGGCACAAAAGTAGTGGAGATTTCAAACCCAGATTTTTCTAATAACGATACTCCTTCTGGCGATAATCCGTCGTTTGCTAAAATTTTCATTATTATTTGATTTTTTGCATAGTTTCTACCAAGACTTTTACACTATCCACTTCCAATGCATTATACATAGAAGCACGGTACCCTCCTACAGATCGATGGCCTTTTAATCCGATGATTCCAGCTTCGTTCCAAAGTGTGTCAAAAGCTTCTTTTTTTGCCGGGTCGGTTAGTAAGAAAGTGACATTCATTTCAGATCTGTCTTCCTGTGCCGTAGTTCCTTCAAAGAATGGATTACGATCAATTTCTTCATAAAGTAATCTAGCCTTTTCCTTATTTTTTTCAGCTTGATGAGCGATACCCCCCTCTTTAATCATATGTTTTAAGTTGAGATTAGCTACATAAACACTGAAAACTGGCGGAGTATTGAACATACTGTCTTTTTTAACATGTATACTCAAGTCTAGATAAGTAGGGATATTAAGAGATGATTTTCCTAAAATACTATCCTTTATGATGTAAAGTGTTGCCCCCGCTGGCCCTAGATTTTTCTGTGCTCCTGCATAAATTAAGTCAAATTGTGACACATCAAAAGGTCTTGAAAAAATATCTGAAGACATGTCGCAAACTAAGGGTTTGTCTGTTTTTGGAAATTCATGAAACTGTGTACCATAAATGGTATTGTTCGATGTGAAATGCAAGTAGTCCACATCTTCCGGAATTGTGTAATCTTTGGGAATGTAACCGAAGTTTTTATCTTCAGATGAAGCAACTTCAACAACTTCGATGCCGGCATTTTTAGCTTCTTTTATAGCGTTAGTTGCCCAGGTTCCAGTGTTAATGTAAGCGGCTTTTTTGTTTTTTCCAGCCATATTGTAGGCCGCAATTAAAAAACCTAGACTTGCACCACCTTGAAGGTATACAACTGAATATCCTTCAGGAACGTTTAAGATGCGTTTAACAT
>JAFIEX010000266.1 GCA_020832365.1 Crocinitomicaceae bacterium | reverse complement strand
GTCTTCCCATTCATCTTGTAAGCTTTTTAACTGCGCCTCTACTACTTTAATGCTTTGTTCACTAATCAACAACTCCAACTTTTGCACAACTCCCCTTTTGAGTTCGCCATTTTTCTTCCTGTCGTAGTCCTTAATTTCCTTGTAAATTTTTATATTATGAAAGAAATCATCCAACAACCTGCTATACTCTTGCTGCACGTCACCTCGAACATCCCTAGGAATATCACCTATTCCTTTCCATGCCTCATTGATTCGTTTTTGTTCCTCAAATAATTTCCCGATGTGTTCTTCGTTGGCCACTAATTCAGCCAACTCTTTCAACAAGACTCTCTTTTTCTTTAAATTTTCAGATTCCAAAGCATTTTTCAATGCTACTTGCTCTTTGCGTCGAGATTTAATAGCATTATAGGCCTCATAAAACGTCGTTTTCAGATCAGCAATACTACCATCTGACTCCAACTCCTCCCCTTGTTCTTTTGCTTCTAATATTCTAATCTGCTCTTTGCGTTCCTCTTCCAAAACGTAATCTTCAAAAGCTTGTCTTAAATCATTCATTTCTTTTCCGATTTGAATTAAATCATCTGATTCTGACAAAACCTGAAGCTCTTCTAAAAATTTAAATTTTAATGTTTCCATTGGTAAAATTATATGGCGTGAATCATTTTAAAATCCGTTAATTCGACAAAAGCTTTAATTCTTTCATCAATTTCCACTTGGGTTAAATTCTCTAATTTACCTGTACCGAACTCCTCCACACAAAAAGATGCCATTGCAGAACCAGCAATAAGTGCTCTTTTCATGTTTTCGAAAGAAATATCATCAGATGCTGCAAGGAAACCAATAAATCCACCTGCAAAAGTATCTCCTGCCCCAGTTGGATCAAAAACCTCTTCCAAAGGAAGCGCTGGTGCAGAGAAAACTTGATTATCATGGAACAACAATGCGCCATGTTCTCCCTTTTTTATGATAAGGTATTTAGGGCCTAAATCTCTTATAAACTTAGAGGCCTTCACCAAAGAATACTCTCCTGATAGTTGTCGAGCCTCTTCATCGTTGATAATTAAAACATCCACTAAAGCGATTGTTTTTTTCAATTCATCCATTGCAATATCCATCCAAAAATTCATAGTGTCCATTGCTATTAACTTTGGACGTTCGGTTAGCCTTTCTATAACTTGCCGTTGCACCTGTGGGCTAAGATTGCCTAACATTAAATATTTTGCCCCTTGAGCACTTTCAGGGATGATTGGATCAAAATGCTCTAGTACATTCAGCTCCGTAATCAATGTATCACGGCTGTTCATGTCGTTATGGTATTTACCAGACCAAAAAAAGGTCTTTTCTCCTTGCTTCATTTGCAAACCATCTAAATGAACACCTCTACTTTGCAGTTTATCCAACATTGCAGGCGGGAAATCCTCTCCAACAACCGAAACAATATGCTGGTTTGCTACAAAAAAAGAAGATGATAAAGCAATATAAGTTCCTGCTCCACCAATTATTTTATCAGTTTTTCCAAAAGGTGTTTCAATGGCGTCGAATGCAACACTACCAACGTTTAGTAATCCCATAAATCATTTTTTTACAAATATACTTATTTCATTGAAACTAGCGAAGAGAGTTGTCACCTACAAGAATTTTAACCTAAATCCAAAAGACCCTAAAACATGAAAATATGATCTTTCAAAAGTGCTGAAATATTAAATAAAGTTAAATTAAAGTTTGAAAAAAATATTTTTAATTTGAATTTTGATTTATAAATCCACCAAAAGCATAATAAAACCAGCATATTAAAGAGAAAGAACAAGAATATACTTCAAAGATTTTTTAAAAAAAAACAATTTACTAATGATGGTATTTTTGCATGGTGAAAAAATTACTTAATATTGCACCTTGAAATAAGCATAACAATGAAAAAGTCAATAATGAAAAAACAAGGATTCAAAGGTTTGGCGTGTGTTGCCGTTGCTGGACTTTTTGTTACAAGCTGTAATCAATTGAAAGATTTAGATTACACGGTCACTCCAGATCCTCTGGAGATGCATGGAGATAGTGTTAAAGTTAAAGTGGACATGAAGTTCCCTGAAAAAGGGATTCGTAAAAAGGCCTACGCCGAAATTACACCTAAGATTGGTGAACACGCCTTAAAAACGGTAACCGTTGTTGGTGAAAAAGCTACTGCTAACGGAACTGTAGTTCCATTTAGAGCTGGTGGTAAGGTAGTTTATGAAGACTTTGTTCCTTACAAAGCTGATATGGAGCACTCTGAGTTAGTTGTTACTGGAAATGTATTCAGAGGAAACAAAGAAAAGGGAGAAATCGAAAGAACAAAAATCGCAGATGCTACTATAGTTACACCTTTCTGGGTGAACAAAGATTTTCGTGTGATTTTTGCAGAAGATAATTTCAAGCGAGTAACTGAAGAAAGTTACAACGCAACCATCAACTATTTAAAAAATAGATTTGAGGTTCGCAGCACTGAGTTAAGAAAAGAGGACATCTTAGAGATGGAGAGGTTTCTTGCTAACGCTCAAGAAAACGCTAAAATTGAAATTAAAAACATCAAAATTACAGGGTTTGCTTCTATTGAAGGAGAAGAAGACCTAAACAACACTTTATCTCAAAATAGAGCAAAAAGTGCTTTAGAGGCAACTACCAGAATAGCTGCTAAAAGAAATGTAAAAAATGAATTCGCACAGAAAGAAAGTTCCTATACAACTACTGGTAAAGGAGAAGATTTTGAAGGTTTCAGAAAAGCATTACTAGCCTCTAATATGGACAAAGGGGAAAAAGATTTGATTTTAAGAATTCTTGATATGTATTCTAGCCCTGCTCAAAGGGAAAAAGAAATCAGAAACTTAGGAAAGACATTTACTTTCTTGGATGAAAACATTTTTCCAAAGCAAAGAAGATCTGAAATCAGCATTATTTACGATAAAATTGGTTACTCAGACGAGGAGTTAATTGCACTTTCTAAGTCAGATATTGGTAAATTGAACATCGAGGAGATTTTGTTTACTGCAACGCTAACAGAAGACTTGAACGAGAAATTGCGTTTGTATAGAGAGGCTGAGAGATTGTTTCCTAGCGACTATAGAGCAGCAAATAACGTTGGTACAGTTCTGTACATGCAAAATAAATTAAACGAAGCTAAAGCGCAATTTGAGAAAGCAAACAACATACAGGACAATGCAGTTTCTAAAAATAACCTTGCTGCAATTGCTGGCGTAAATGATGATCGCAAAAAAGCAAAAGCGCTGCTGGCAGAGGCAGGAAATGCAGCTCAAGCTAACTAAAACAGAGGAATTATTGCTATTCAAGATCGGAGATATGATGACGCAAGTTCTAACTTCGGAGA
>JAFIEX010000265.1 GCA_020832365.1 Crocinitomicaceae bacterium | reverse complement strand
CCAAGAATCAATTAATTTTCTTAAAGTATTTGGCGTAATAGCTGCAATAATTGGAGTTTTATTAATAACCTATCAAAAGAAATCTACTGAATATAAAAAGAACTCAGCCTTGAAAATTCTTTTTTTAATAATACTTTTTGTTGGTTCCGGTTTACTAGATACATTGATTAACTATGTTGAAAAAAAGGAATTAAGTGCACTCACACCTGCTTTATTTTCCGCAATATCTTTTGGGATAGCAGGATTACTTGGCAGCTTTGTGCTGGCTATTCAACTTAAAAAGGGTCTGAAGATTAAAAAGGTAGATATTTTAGGGGGGATATTCTTAGGTATTCCAAACTACTTTTCTATATATTTTTTAATTATGGCTATTCGCGATCCACTAGATGATTCAATAACATATGCACTAAATAACGTTGGTATTGTTTTGCTTTCATTTACACTAGGTCTGCTTTTTTTTCAAGAAAAGATAACTAAATTGAAGGTAATTGGAGTTATACTGGCTATATTTTCCATCATTAGCCTTAGTTTTTCGTAAAAACCAGTTTAACTCGAAATTAACATATCATACTTAATACAAGCCACTCAAAGAATTTTATCAAAAATAATGGAATAAAAAAATGGTAAATTCAAAAAAAAAGTGTAAAAAAACAACCTTCTTGTAACTATTTACGTCTAAAGATTGTAATAGGGTTAAGTTAGCACTATATAAATTTTAATTTTATGCGCCAGTTAAAGATTTCAAAACAAGTTACGAACAGGGAAACTGCCTCTCTCGACAAATATTTACTCGAAATTAGTCGGGTGGATTTGATCACTGCCGACGAAGAGGTGGAATTGACTCGTCGTATAAAAATGGGAGACCAGCGCGCTTTGGATAGAATGACAAAGGCCAATCTCCGTTTTGTTGTCTCTGTAGCAAAACAATATCAAAATCAAGGTTTAACATTGCCTGATTTAATTAACGAAGGAAATGTTGGTTTGATAAAAGCAGCACAACGATTTGACGAAACAAGAGGCTTCAAGTTTATCTCCTATGCCGTTTGGTGGATTCGACAATCGATTTTACAAGCATTAGCAGAGCAGGCAAGAATTGTTCGTTTACCGCTTAATAAAATTGGTTCTATTTCAAAAATCAACCGGATGTATTCTGAGCTCGAGCAAAAATTTGAGCGTCAGCCTACTGCTCAAGAATTAGCAGCAGAATTAGACATGAGTGTGGCAGATGTAAAACAAGCCCTTTCGTCTACGGGTAGACATGTATCTATGGATGCACCATTGAAAGAAGGGGATGAATCTAGTTCTAGCATGTACGATGTACTTTTAGATGATAATTCTGAAAATCCAGACAAGGTATTGATGAATGAATCTCTTGTAAAAGAAATTAATCGTTCGCTGAATACACTAACTTCTAGAGAGGCCGATGTGCTGCGTTTCTTTTTTGGTTTAGATGGTTATCAGCAACTGAGTTTAGATGAAATTGGTCAAAGATTTGATTTAACGCGTGAAAGGGTGCGACAAATAAAAGAAAAAGCTGTTAGACGTTTGAAGCATACGTCAAGAAGTAAAATGCTTCGCTCATATTTGGGATAAAGTTTTAGGTTTATGTTATGTTTTGATTAAATAAAAGCTCCTGTTAAGGGGCTTTTATTTTTTACCCAATTACAGTGCGCATGAATTCATGCAGTACTAAACTATTTAAGATTGTACCGAAAATTAATCTTACTAAATTTAACAAATCATTCGCTAAACAACCTAAGGAATATTTATCTTTGTAACAAACAGTCAATTTCCGTTCTGAAAAGAAAATTAATCTATACGATATGTTAGAACGAATAAAATTCATGAAAGTCAATCGCCATAAGCGATTTGAGTATAGTCCACGCTATTACGACGAGCGCAAAGAGCGTCTTGAACGTATCAAAGCCAAATATGCTGAAGCAGATGAATCTGTGAAAACTGCTGCAACTTACAGAGAGCGTTTGCGCCAAAGCATTGAAGACAATTGGGGGAAAGAAGGTAGCAAAGCAGTTCAATCTCGATCTGCTAACCTCCGACTAATCATTATCTTAGTTTTACTCTTAGCAGGAGCCTACTTTTTATTAGACGCCGTTGAATTATTCAATGGAGAGGTTACAAATTTAGATGACTTGTAGGCATATGGGGGATATCATACAGTTATTGCCAGATCATATTGCCAATCAAATTGCAGCTGGAGAGGTCATTCAAAGACCCGCTTCTGTCGTCAAAGAACTTGTGGAGAACGCTGTAGATGCTGGCGCTACACATATTGCTTTACACATCAAAGATGCCGGAAGAACAAGTATTCAAGTTATAGACAATGGAAAAGGCATGACAGAAATGGACGCGAGGATGTGTTTTGAGCGTCATGCAACAAGTAAGCTACAAAAAGCAGATGACTTGTTTCAATTGAAAACAAAAGGATTTCGAGGGGAAGCGCTGGCGTCCATAGCAGCTATTGCACATGTGGAACTATTTACAAAAGTATCAGAAAAAGATGTAGGTACGCATGTTGAAATTCATGGGAGTAAATTAATACAGCAAGAACCAAAAGCGGGAGTTACGGGAACAAGCATTACCGTGAAAAATTTATTCTTTAATGTTCCTGCTCGAAGAAATTTTTTAAAGTCAGATCAGGTAGAAACTAAACACATTATAGAGGAGTTTCATCGCATTGTGCTTGTTCATCCAGAAATCAGTTTTTTGCTAACCCATAACCAAAGCCCAATTCATGATTTAAAAGCAACAAGCTTACGCAAAAGAATTGTAGATTTATTTGGAATGAGTTTCAATACCAAATTGGTTCCTTTACAAGAAAATACGGACATTGTTAAAATTAGTGGATATATTCTGAAGCCTGAATACGCTAAAAAACAACGAGGAGAACAATATTTTTTTGTTAACCACCGCTTTTTCAAAGACAGCTATTTACACCATGCCGTTTCGAAGGCTTTTGAGAATTTGATTCCACCAAAAACATATCCTTCTTACTTTATTTATTTAGAGGTTGACCCTAAAGCGATAGACGTAAATATACATCCAACAAAAACAGAAATTAAGTTTGAAGAAGAACGCAACATATATGCTATTTTACGCAGTGCAGTTAAATTGGCTTTAGGTTCCCATCAAATTACTCCAACGCTTGATTTTGAGCAAGAAAATGCTTTTAATCTTTCATTAGCAGACCAGCAAAGACCGATAGTGGCACCAGAAATAAAAGTCAACCCGAATTACAACCCTTTTGAATCAGAAAAAGAAAGAAAATCATCAGGTATTGGAAACAACAATAAAAATATGCAGCCTAATCGGCTAGAATGGGAAAATTACTACGAAATTTTAGAACAAACAGAACCAACCAAAGAAAGTGAACTCTAC
>JAFIEX010000264.1 GCA_020832365.1 Crocinitomicaceae bacterium | reverse complement strand
ACATTCCAAACATGCAAAAAATCATTGCAAGATTGCTTGAAACAGAGGAAGAAAATATTTCTATCAAAGCAACTACCCATGAAAAAGTTGACTCTTTTGGAAAACAAGAAGCGATTAAAGCTTATGCTAGTGTACTATTATACAAAAACTGAAAAGGAAGTAAACATCGCGCTATTTTATAAAAGATAATACGCTTAAGTTCAAGGATTTCTGCTATTTTGGTGATATAAGCTTTAAGCGAAAAGTAAATTAAACCTTTTCGAATCGAAACCTATTACGAACAAATCTGAGAATTTGTTTGCGAAAAACAAAACTTAAAATGATGTAAGGAACAGTCATGATGTATAAGATTGCTGTGTTAATATTTGCTTTGTTAGCAACTCCCAATATTTCATCATCTTGTGCATGCTGTTCAGATAGTAGCTTACACTGAGAGCATTGCGCAAACAGTTCTAAGTCAATTCCAAAAAGAAAAAGCACTATAAAAAAAAGTACTATTAAAGCTTTAAACTTCATGAGACAAAATTAATAAAAACAGGTGAATTGATTCGCAACCTGCATTACAATTCGATTATTTTAACTTCTACACGTCTATTGGCTTGAATTTCTTCAGGAGTATTCGGTTCGGGATAACGCATCATTGTATTTCCGAACCCTTTAGCCCGCAACCTTTTCTTGTCAATTCCATTTTGAATTAAATATTTACGAATACTGTTCGCTCTTCTCCGAGACAATCTTCTATTCAGTAAGTCATCTTTTCCAATTTTGTGCACATGACCCTGAATTTCTAGTTTAATTGAAGGATTAAAGAGCATGAAATCACGCAGACGTAATAAGCGATTTTGAGAGTTATCTAGTAATTTAGTAGTTCCTGCGTGAAACTCAATTCCTTGCAGCTCTATTTGTTCACCGAGTGTCACCTTTCGCAACAATACCGTTGTTGTATCCATGTCCTTACCACTCGTTTTAATCGACCTGTCCTCAGGAAAGTACATTGGTGCGTCGATTTTCAAGTCAAAGGAAAGCGGTCGATCTTGTGGTAAAAGCAAATCACTTGCTTGATACAAGGCACTATTTCCTTTGATTCCAACGACAGATAATTGTGCTATAATCGGTTGAAAATCTTCGCCATCTCTAATTTCAATCAAAAGAAATTTTTGTCGAATATCTTCTCGTCTGTCCACAATTTTTTTTACTACTGTAGTCGTTTCAATTACCTCTTCTTCTATAGATACAGAGAAAACTAATTGTTCTGCTTTGAAGGGTTGATTAACAACAAATATTACGACTTCTCCCTCTTTACAATCTTCTAATAAGAAATAATTATTTTGTTCAGTTAAGGAGAACTGAGCATAGATAGATGCCCTGCCACTTGCAATAGCATCGCAATAGGTGTTTTTAAAAACCGTAACCTCAGAAAAACCACTAAACAAATGTTGCGTAAACTGAATTTCACCAGCAGCGCTTGCTTCCCAACTAAACCAAATTGCGTTCTCCTCAACGCGCACCCCTTGTTCAACGTAATAGAACAGATCAGCAATTTCCCCGACACCGCCTTTTAAAGACAAACTGATGTTTTTACCTCGCTCTAACTCAATCGCGCCAAAGCATTCTGTAAAAGCATTCTTTTTCCTCGCCTGCGCTTGGACATGAAAAAAACCCAGCCAAAAAACAAAAATTATAGGTAAAAGGAATAGGTTGTTCATCATATTTATTTATGCCATACAATATCTTTATTCTTTTATAAATCTCAAAGATTTTGTTCCAGTAATGTAATCAATCTTCAAAAGATAAGCCCCAGGAGAAAGTTCACTTATCTCTATCGTATTATGCAGCTCATTTACCACCTTGACCATTCTACCTGATAAGTCGTAAATGACAAAATTATTGATATCTGTCACATCTAAATCTTTAACATTTATGAACTCGCCAGCTGGATTAGGAAAAATACTGATGTCCATGTTAGGGGATGACAGTTCATTAGCACTTAAGGCACAATCTGGAGCATTTCCCGCAGAAGTGAGCAAAGTTCCATTTTCAACATTCCAATACTGCCATTCACCACCGCTAGCATTTCTCCAAGTATTAAGGTCAAAAGAAGCATTACCATCTTCAGGTGCATTCGCTTCATAAACATACAAAGCATTTGGAGCAGCCAACCACGTCAGCGGCGTATTAGCAACAATTGTGGCATTGGTCGCTTGGCAACTATTTTGTAAGAAAAAAACCTTATCCGGAAATTCAGGATAATCTCCAAAAATCGTCGCAACACCATTATCCGCAATACAAACAGCAGTGTATTCATTTGCCCCAATTCCATAAATACGTCTATTAAGATCATTGGTCAATCTTGCCATGAAGGTCACATGTCTTCCTCTTCTATCGGGATTGTCATAATGGGTATCCGTTATAACGTCTTCTAAAAATGGAATATTCAAGAAATCTGTACTTAAAACGATACGGTTATCCATCGGATTGGCGAGAGCATCAGCTGAATTAATTGTGCCATTTACAGCACTAAAATATATCCCCCCAAGAATAGCCATTCCGGCACTAATGCCACCAATTGGAGCGGATTTCACATTAACATGCGCATTGATAATATCTTGAATAGGGGTGTTTTTCCAATAATTCTCATAAACCGCTTGGTCTCCTCCTGCTATCCAAATTGCTTCCGCATTTTGCAGTCGTCTTTGCACAAAAGCATCCAAACTCGCATTGGCATTATTAAAGATTATGGTTTCTACCGATTGTACATTTACGCCCAAATCTTCATAGAAATAAGTGTTGTAAGCATCCGAACCACTAGCACGGATTACTACAATATTCCCTCCATTGGCTCTTTGTAAAAACCAGGCACTCGCATCGTCGTTTTCCTCAGCGCCACCCATTAGGCAAACACCAAACTGGGTGGTTGGACTTACATCAGTTGTGTCACCTATAAAAAAATAGTCAAAGTCTTGTTGCGCGGAAACTTGTCCTAAACAAAACAAACCAATTAAACCTAATAACCATTTCATATCTTTCATTATTATTATCAATTAAACTAAATAGGCCATTTCTTCTCCTGCTTTCATTTCCACTTCTATGCGGTCTTGCAGCGTGGTGGACAACGTCAAACCAACATAGTCGCAGCGAATAGGAAAGCGCCGGTGTTTTCTATCTACTAATGCTACCGTCTTGATTGATTTGACAGGCTGACCTAAAATCTTCACCAAGGCATACTGCATAGTAGCACCAGAATTTAATACATCATCAATCAAAATTACGATTTTATTTCGTAATTGTTCATAAGAGAGACTTAGACTCACCTCTTGGCTCTGTGGTTCAGCCTTAAAAACCGCTACCTCACCAATCAAAATATCACATGCTGAAATGCTTATGACTTGTTCGGCTAATCTTTTCGCTAAAACACTGCCATTTCCTCT
>JAFIEX010000263.1 GCA_020832365.1 Crocinitomicaceae bacterium | reverse complement strand
AACAACAATTTTAATTCTTAGATGCTTTTGGTTTATTTTTTTTAAAAAAAGTTATACTACCTTTGCGATATGTCGCAACAAAAGGCAAGAAATATAATCATTGATGCTGGAAATACCCGCACAAAAATTGCTGTTTTTGAAGAGAGCTCGTTGATAGATTTGAACACGATTAGCAACACCAACTGGCAGGACATTTTAAAAAGCCTAGCAAGTTATAAAAATGAAAACAGTTTACTTTGTTCGGTATTGGGCATTAGAAAAACGCAAGAATTAGCAGCAACATTAGGTCCTAAAATCATTTTTTCACCAGAAACAGCAACCCCAGTTGACTTCAGTGGATACGCTACTGCCGAAACACTTGGTGCCGACCGAAAAGCAAATAGCATTGCTACTTGGAGCAGATTACCCTCCGAATATGGCTTGGTAATAGATGTTGGTACCTGTATCAAGTTCGATTTAGTTAATGCACAAGGAAAATACCTTGGAGGCAGTATTTCTCCAGGATTAAATATGCGATTAAAAGCCTTGTCAGACAATACGGGACGCCTACCATACGTTAAAGTTAAGAATACGGAAGCAAAACTCATAGGTAACAGCACAGAAAGCGCAATATTGTCAGGCTGTTTAAATGGTTGGAAAGCAGAAATAAATGGCTTTTTAGCACAATACAAAACCGCTTTCGATGACTTAACAATTTTTTTGACGGGTGGCGATATATATTTATTGGATAGTCTGCGAAAAAATGGCATCTTTGCGGACGAAAATTTAACCCTTAAGGGTTTAAACTTAATTTTAGCTTATAATGCTTAAAAGACTTTTATTATTGTTTTTTGCGGTTCAAACCGTATCTTCATTTGCTCAAGTTAGTACAACTAGCCCATTTTCATCCAGAGGAATTGGGGACGCCTCCTTTTATGGTGATGCTAGATTTATGGGCTTAGGAGGGATATCAACTGCTATAATTGACTCAACAAATACTAACCTCTTCAATCCTGCATCTTATTCATTCGTTGCGAGAGGACTACCTCTATTTACAATTGGTATAGCGCATGAAGAAAAAACATTTATTGAGGGCGATGCTACTGCAAACGGAAGATTCAGTAGTATTACCCAAATGGGATTAGCCGTGCCTTTTGGAAATCGATTCGGTTTAGCTTTTGGATTAAAGCCATACAGCAGAATGGGATATGAAATCAATACAGCCGAAGTTGTAAATAATGACAGTATTTTTTACGACTATCTAGGAAAAGGAGAAATTCAGCAATTTATATTAGGTTTCTCTTGGAAATTGGTAAATCGACTTAATTCACAATTTTCAATAGGAGCGAATGGAATAAGATACTTTGGAAGAATAGAAAATGAGAGAAAAGCTTTCAGAAGAGTAAATTTCAACGAGGTAGGTGCTTTCGATAGAACTTTTATTCAAGCTGCTGACTTTGGATATAACTTAGGGGTTGTTTACCAATATAAGCCTAGCTCTCGACACAATCTTACTTTAGCAGCAACCTATCAATTGAATAATGAAGCTACTATGAACAGAAGCCATACTCGAGTTCATTTTGGTAATTTTTCTAATGTAAATTCATACGATACCATAATGCCACTCATTAGACAAAGGGGAACAATTACAATTCCCGAACAAGTCAACATTGGTTTTAATTATGAATTTAAAGCAGCGAGAGACACATTATCTCGAAGTGGAAGACTACCAAGCTTTTCAATTGCAGGAGAGTTTTCTCAAGAAATGTGGAGTACATATCAAGAAGTATTTGGGCAAAGTTTAAATTCGCTGGGATTTGAAAATGCACGCGCTTATCGTTTTGGATTTGAGTATATACCCCACAGATTTCCTCAGGACAGAGCTATGTTCTTGAAAAAAAGACAAAAATGGACATATCGCTTCGGCACATTTTTACTCGAAGAGCCTCATGTGCTAGATGGTCAGCAAGTGATGCATGTAGGTGCTTCCATGGGGCTTGGCGTTCCTTTTGTAGTCAACAGAGCTGTTTCTACTTTAAATCTATCAGTTACTTATGGGCAGCGAGGATTTAATTTATCAGAAGAATTATTAAGAGAAAATTATGTTGGGATTAAATTTGGCTTGAATATTGCTCCAAGCTATGATAGATGGTTTACAAAATCTCAAATAGATTAAAATTTAAACAATGAAGACAATTAAAATTTTACTTTCTGGATTATTATTATTTGGCTTGCAATTGATTGCGCAGGAAGATGAGTGTACAAGATTTAAAGCCATTGCCGGTAACGCTTACCAAGCAAAAAACTTCGAAAAAGTTGTAACTGCATATAACAGAGCACAACAAGAGTGTGGCACTTTAGACATGAAGTTTTACAATCCTTATATTTATTCTGTAAAAATGGCTATGCGCAATGCCTCTGACAACGAAGGAAAGGCAGCTTATTTAGATACACTTTTAATAGTTTATGAAAAAGCACAGGCTCAACATGGTTTGCAGAAAGATTGGCAATCATATATTGGCTACAGCTATATGATGCAAGGTAAGCCTGGTTTTATGAAAAGAGCAGATGAAGCCTATCAAATTGGCGTGCATCATGAAGGTCCAAAGGTAAATGAGGGGATGTTAAAACAATATTACTCGAATCTTTATAATTTGTGGGTACAAGAAACGGATGAGGACACCAAAGAGAACTACAAAATGCGCTTAATTACCGAGTTCTTCCAACTTTCTGACTATGTCAATAAAGGCAATATGAGTAATGAAACACTTGAGTTTTTAGCCCTGTATTTAGACAAGGTAGTCACAGATTGTGCTGTTATTCTTCCCTCAATCAAAACTTTTCTAGGTGATTTACCTCAAGAAGTAGAGGCAAAAAAACTTACCATAAACAACTTCAAGGATTTATTGGAAAAGAAAAACTGTACTACTAGTGAGGAATACGCAATGATCGTGGACACAATTATCAAAATAGACCCCTCTGTTAGAGCTGTTTTAGCAAGAGCTAGTCTTTTAATTGCTCAAAACAAAACTTCTGAAGCCATTAAAACATTTGAAGAAGCGTTAAAAATGTCATCTAATGTAGAAGAGAAAAGCGACATTGAGTTAGCTATAGCTGAAGCACACTTTAGAGCAAGAAATTACAGAGCTGCACACACGGCAGGATTAAAAGTTACTGGAAAAAATAGCCCTAAAGGATATGAGATTGCAGCGAAAAGTGTGAATGCTTTAATGAATGACTGTGGCGCCTCAACCTTTGATAGAAAAGCAAATAATTATTACGCTATTGAGTTAGCCGAAAAATCCGGAAATGCACAGTTAGTTGCGATTTACAAAAAAGCTGCGCCTGATTCAAATGACTTATTTAGAGAAAGTAAGGAGGTGGGCGAAGAAATAACTTTAGAATGTTGGGGTCGAACTTTCAAGATTGTGCTATATTGATTGTGCGTTTAATATATCAACTCATTATGA
>JAFIEX010000262.1 GCA_020832365.1 Crocinitomicaceae bacterium | reverse complement strand
CTTTTTTCACCGCCTAAATTCATTAAATTTGCACCTTTTAAAAGCAAAAATCAGATGGAATACGATTTCAGAGCGATAGAACAAAAGTGGCGCAAACATTGGGCGGAGAATAAAACGTATCAAACAGTTGAAAATCCTGATAAACCTAAATATTATGGTTTAACAATGTTTCCTTATCCCTCAGGTGCGGGTTTGCATGTTGGACATCCGCTAGGTTATATTGCTTCTGATATTTATGCCCGCTATAAACGTTTGAAAGGGTTTAATGTATTGCATCCAATGGGATATGATTCTTTTGGTTTGCCAGCTGAACAATATGCGATTCAGACAGGACAACATCCTGCAATTACGACAAAAGCAAACGTGGGACGCTACCGTGAACAGCTGGATAAAATCGGATTTTCCTTTGATTGGGACAGAGAAGTTAGAACTTCTGACCCAAATTATTATAAATGGACACAGTGGATTTTTAAGCAAATTTTTGAGAGTTGGTACAACAAATCTACCGATAAAGCGGAACATATCGATACTCTAATTGCGGAGTTTGAAAAAAATGGAAATCTACAAGTAAGCGCCGTACACGATTGCGAAATAGCGTTTTCTGCGGAAGACTGGAAAGAGTTTGATACCAAAAAACAAAATGATATTTTAATGGATTACCGCCTGACGTATTTGGCGGATTCATGGGTGAATTGGTGTCCTGCACTAGGAACTGTTCTTGCCAATGATGAGGTGGTAAACGGCGTTTCTGAACGCGGTGGTCACCCCGTAGAACAAAAATTGATGCGTCAATGGTCGATGCGAATTACGGCTTATGCAGAGCGTTTATTACAAGGATTAGTTGAACTAGACTGGTCAGATGCGATAAAAGATATTCAGCGCAACTGGATAGGAAAGTCGGTTGGGGCTTCCGTTCGTTTTGGTGTGGAAAACCACGAAAATGAACAAATTGAAGTGTTTACCACTCGTCCCGACACTATTTTCGGTGTTTCTTTTATGGTACTTGCACCGGAACACGAATTAGTTTCACAAATCACTACTGCTGAATACAAAGAAGCAGTAGAAAACTATAAAAAAGAAGCTGGTTTTAAATCGGAGCGCGACCGTATGTCAGATGTCAAAAACGTGACAGGACAATTTACAGGTGCATATGCGGTTAATCCACTTAACAATGAGAAAATCCCCATTTGGATTGGCGATTATGTTCTCGCTTCATACGGAACAGGAGCTGTGATGGCTGTTCCTTGTGGTGATCAACGCGACTGGGATTTCGCCCAAAAATTTGACATTCCCATTAAAAATGTTTTTGAAGGCGTTGATATTTCTGAAGGTGCTTATACCGATAAAACAGGAACAATTACCAATTCTGATTTTTTAAATGGATTACCCGTTAAAAAAGCCATTAAGCGTGCAATTCATGAGTTAGAAGAAAAAGGTATCGGTAAATCAAAAACCAACTATCGTTTAAGGGATGCTGTTTTTTCAAGACAACGTTATTGGGGAGAACCTTTCCCAGTTTATTACGATAATGGCGTTGCCAAAACAATTGCTGACGAACATTTACCCATCGAATTACCCGAGGTAGATAAATATTTGCCGACAGAAGACGGTCAGCCACCGTTAGGAAACGCAACAGATTGGTATTGGGATACTCAAAAAAATGAATTAACGAGTAAAGAATATGCCGACCAATCCCACGTTCATCCGATGGAATTGAACACCATGCCGGGTTGGGCAGGAAGTTCTTGGTACTTTTTGCGCTACATGGATCCGCACAATGAAACCGCTTTTGTTAGCAAAGAAAAAGTGGATTATTGGAAAAACGTTGACCTATACATCGGTGGGGCAGAACACGCCACCGGACATTTATTATACGCCCGTTTTTGGACAAAATTCCTAAAAGACCGTGGTTTTATCAATTTTGAAGAACCGTTTCAAAAGATGATTAATCAAGGGATGATTTTGGGGAATAGTGCCTTTTTGTATGTGCTCAACTTAAAAGTAGAGAGTAAAATCAGGATAAAAAAGCATTTCGAAAACCAAAAACCGTATCAGGTATTGGTTGACCAAAAATTATTAAGTGAACTTAAGTCAAACGAGGGGACCTTCAATGATTTAATAGAAAAAGTAACGCTCAAACTTAAACAAAAAGATGATAATTTAAGTCTGGATAACCCAGATTTAAAAGATTTGCGACCAATCCATATCAATGTTAATTTAGAAAGACAAGACGGAACAATACTGTTGGATGACCTCAGCGAATGGATAGGAAAAGATTTTGCAAATTACGATATCGATTTTATAGATGATCAAAAATTTGTCTTAGGTCATGAAGTCGAAAAAATGTCCAAATCCAAATACAACGTGCAAACGCCAGACGACCTTGTCGAACAATACGGAGCGGATACCTTACGCATGTACGAAATGTTTTTAGGTCCTTTAGAACAAGCCAAACCTTGGGACACGAAAGGAATTAACGGTGTTCACAACTTCTTGCGTAAATTATGGCGCTTATTCCATGATGCAGAAGGAAATGTAAAAATAACAGAAGGCGAACCAGACAAAAAAGCATTAAAAACACTACACAAAACCATCAAAAAAATCCAAGAAGATATGGATCGCTATGTGTTTAACACAGCGGTTTCAGCTTTTATGATTTGTGTGAATGAACTCACCGAGCAAAAATGCAACAACAAAGCCATTTTACAAGATTTAGTGGTCTTGTTAGTGCCATACGCACCGCACATAGCAGAAGAATTATGGGTAAAACTCGGCAACGAAGCAGGAACGGTAAGTGATGCAACATTTCCAGAATTTAACGAGGAATATTTAGTAGAAAACACCTTTGCATATCCGGTAAGTTTTAATGGTAAAATGCGTTTCAAAGCCGAACTTCCGACGAATATGTCAAAAGAAGACGTGGAGAAAGAAGTCATGGCGATGGAACAAGCGCAGAAGTATTTGGAAGGCAAGACACCAAAGAAGGTGATTGTTGTGCCGGGGAGGATTGTGAATGTGGTGGTTTAAAAAAAAATAATACCACTAATGTGATTTGATATTTTTCAGTATCTTAATTATTAAGAAACGGAAACAACTAAATCATGAGTGAAAAATTTAAAGGTAAATACCGGACAGATACATTAAGGTTGCAAAACTGGGATTATGGCTGGAACGGGTCTTATTTTATAACATTTTGCACTAAAAACAGAGCACATTTTTTTGGAGAAATTGAGGATAAAGAAATGCAATTATCTGCTATAGGAGAAATTGCTTATGCTTTATTTAATGAAATTCCTGATAGGTTTCCATATATAAACATTGATGCTATGGTGATTATGCCAGATCATGTGCATGGGGTTTTGACCATTGATAAATCTCCCCTCTGTGGAGGCGCGATTAATCGTGACTTGTCCTAAAATAGGTTTACACAAAAAAGTGTAAAAATGAAAAAAGAAAGT
>JAFIEX010000261.1 GCA_020832365.1 Crocinitomicaceae bacterium | reverse complement strand
TATTGGTTCGGCTGGTTTCGAATCTACCATTAAAGAAATTAAAATTAATGGCAAAGTAGATATGTCTAAATTTGATATTTAAGCACTAAAAAATAGATTAATTTTGAAGGAGTTGAGCAATCAACTCCTTTTTTTTTGACCATCTTTTATGTTGAGATAAGCTGTCTTTATGGAACTGTTTATATTTTTTGTTTGACCTAAATTATTTAAGTGCTCCGTGTTTTTTGAGATGTTATTTTATTACATCTCATTTATATCGCAGTCTTTTGTTGAAGTATCTATAAAAGGGTTTCCTTTTTTTTCGTCGGATATATATCGGATTTTTAAAAAACTTAAATCTAAACAGAAAGTGAAGGCAAAGAAGCAAATATTTAAAAGTTTACTTAGTTAGAGCCTAATCTATCCTTTACTTTAAAATTTTTTAGTAAGCATTAATTATATCTGCAATAAGTTCAGACACTTACTTATTTTTTCTGATGCTCTAATTGATGACGAAGCTCGTCGACTTCATTTTTTAATTCTTTAATAGCCTCAATCAATACAGGAATAAGCTGATTGTAATTTACTGCTTTGTATAATGTTTCGTCACCGGTGTTGCTGAAAATTGCCTTTTCTTCAACCATTTCAGGGAAAATAGCTTCAACCTCTTGAGCAATAACTCCGAACTCTTTTCGCTGTCTTTCTTCTATTTGATTCTTGCTATTTAAGTGTTTAGTTTTGATTGTATAATGTTTTCCATTAAGTAAAACCACCTTTTCAAGTGCATTATCTATTTGTTCAAACGATGATTTTAACCTCATATCACTTATATTAAAAACACCAGGTCCAATGGCGTAAATACCTCCATCTGTTCCCACATCTGCTGTGAAATATCCAGCCCATCCATTAGCTATATTGGTTGTTTGACCATAAATCCCGTTGAACCCTATCCCGTAAGTTCCGACTGCATTTCCCGTTGTTGCGTTGTTTACACCATAAATACCAAAACCATTTGGATTATTGGATGTCCCTACTACACCATTAACCCCAATTCCGCTTACACCTGCTCCACCTGTAGTCCTTAAATTCGAGCCGTAAATGGCCGCTGCTCCAGTTGCATTTGATGGTATTTGACCAGAAACAGCGTAGCCTGCTCCTGAATTTTCTCCAATGATCGCGGAGTTGTTGGCGTCATTCGAATTGGTTTGACCTTGTAAGGCGGCAAAATTATTAGAAGCGTTAGAAGAATTAGCTCTTAAACCTACACCTGTGCCTGTATGAGCTATATCAACTCCAAAACTACTGTTTTGATTTGTATTAATCTTTAATCCAATATTGCCTCCTCCAGAATGATTCAACTCTACTGCTCCAGCATTCACCTCAATGCTTCGGCCTTGTCCAGCTCCTCCCTCGTTGTAAGCCGCATTTAGCGAATTGCCTCCAGTTGAGCCACCAGCTGTTTGGCCAGCAGTTGCTGCATAAAGGGCATAGGGAACACTCATTAACTGTGTAGTTCCCATTAAGGTGTAATTTGATCCACCGCTAAAGTCTACTGCGGTTCCAATGAAAAAAGGACCATTAGCCCAATCTATGGAAGAAAACTGCCCGGTTGAAACGTTTCCTTGTCCAACAGATATAGTAAATAAGCCGTTCGCATTCGTAGCCGCTTGATGGGTTTCTTGATAAACAATAGGTCCATTAATACTATTTTGACGTATACTAATTTGAACACCAAGATTAGTATTGTTAATTAATTGACCTGCATTATCTCTAACAACAGATTGATAACTAAAAGATTGCGGCGCTTGTGCATTCAATCCGTAGCATAGTAATAAGAGTGCAGTAATGTAGAAAACCTTCATTTTTTTTTAATTTTAGACCAATTTAATAATTTTTTATCACTAGAAACTCATAATTTCCTTGAATTTTATCGCTTGTCTTCTAGAAATCTCAATTTTCACATCCTCAGATAAGGTTACTTGAAGGCCTCCATTAAACCAGTTTTCAATATTTTCAATGTAGTTCAAATTGATGATGTATTTCCTGTTTGCCCTAAAAAAATGATTTGGATCTAAACGTTCTTCTAAACTATTTAAACTTCTAAGAATCATTGGTTTATGTTTTAAGAAATATACTTTAATATAATTCCCATGGCTTTCAAAATACCTGATATCCTGCAGTTTTGGAAAGAAGCATTTTTCATTGTCTTTAATAAAAACGCTATCGGATATCGTTAGCTGTCTGTCCTTCCTGTCAAATTGTGGATGACTAGTGCTAGTGAAGTCATCTTCGTTTTGTGTTATTTCTAGTCTTTCGATAGTGTTTTTTAATTCATTTGGATGAACTGGCTTGAGAAGGTAATCCAATGCTTTAACTTTAAATGCATCTATGGCATATTCATCATAAGCAGTTATAAAAATAACTTGTGGAATTTCATCCAATTGTTTTAACATTTCAAATCCATTCATCTCTGGCATTTGGATATCCAAGAAAATTAAATCTGGATTTTCTTTTTTGATTAATTCGATCCCCTCGGTTGCATTTTTTGCCTCTCCAATAATTTCAATTTCACCGTAGTGTTTTAGCAAGCTTTTGAGTTCTTCTCTTGCCAGTCTCTCATCATCAATAATTAAACATCTTATTTTCATGTTCTCTATTTTTTAAATTTTTTATTTAAATTTTTCAATCAATATTAGTAATTGTAATCTTGGCTACTACTTCACCATTTAACTGGTCGATTTGTAAATGAGCATTGTCACCATACTGTAATTTCAACCTTCTTTTGGTGTTTTCTAGTCCTATTCCAATAGCGTTTTTTGGGCCTAGCTCTCCGGTGTTTTTAACAGTAATATTTAGCTGATTTATTTGATAATCGATATTTACGCTTATAACGCCCCCCTCCTTGGATTTAGATATACCATGTTTGATTGCGTTTTCTACTAGCGTTTGAATAATAAATGGGGGAATAAGTATTTCTTGAATTACATTGATTGTTATACTATAATCCAATCTTTCTTCAAAACGTATTTTTTCCAGCTTTAAATACTCCTCCACTAAAGTGATTTCATCTGTTAAAAGAACTTTAGTTTTTTTTCCCATTTGCATCGAATTCCTTAATAAAGTGGAAAGTGTTGTAATAGCATTTTTAGCGTTTTGTGGATCAATTTCTACGAGTGCTCTAATACTGTTGAGAGAGTTGAAAAGAAAATGTGGGTTTAATTGTTCTCTCAATGTTTTTAGTTCTATTTCTTGATGGCTTGAGGTAAGCTGAAGGTTGTGAAGTTCTTGCGTTCTGCTTTTTTGAATTAGGTGATTACTGAGGTATATAGCTGTCCATAGCATGAAGAATAACATATACACCCAAGAATTAATAAAGAAGTCTATCCACTTGAAGTTTGGGGTTTCATTTCTAAATAATCCTAGAGAAATAGTAATGCTTATTAATACAAGAGCAGTCCCATAATTTAATAAGATTACGCGGGGTATCATGCTTCGAAGTC
>JAFIEX010000260.1 GCA_020832365.1 Crocinitomicaceae bacterium | reverse complement strand
ATTCAATAAATATGTAGATTTGTAGCAACGATGAATGTTCAAGAAATAAAGGCGCCAATTCAAGCCGAGTTAGAAGAGTTTGAAAAACGTTTCCGGGCTAGCATGAAGTCCAAAGTGCCTTTGTTGGATAAAATCACGCATTATATCATTAAGCGCAAGGGTAAACAAATGCGACCAATGTTTGTGTTTTTAAGCGCAAAGTTGTTAGGAGAAATCAATGATGAAACCTACAATTCCGCAACTTTGGTGGAGTTGTTGCACACGGCTACATTAGTGCATGATGATGTTGTAGATGATGCCAACGAGCGAAGAGGTTTTTTCTCTGTGAATGCCTTGTGGAAAAATAAAATCGCTGTTTTAGTTGGTGATTATTTGCTTTCAAAAGTGCTCTTGTTGAGCATAGAACATAAAAAGTATCGTTCTTTAGAAATTGTTGCTCGTGCAGTAAGAGAAATGAGCGAGGGAGAATTGTTGCAAATTGAAAAGGCAAGAAGAATGGATATTGACGAAGCGACTTATTTTGAGGTCATTCGTCAGAAAACAGCCTCATTGATCGCTACATGTTGTGAGGCTGGAGCTGTTTCCGTTTCAAGAGAGGACGAGGCGGATAGAATGCGGAAATTTGGCGAGTTAGTTGGCTTAGCCTTTCAAATTAAAGATGATATTTTTGACTATGGTACACCAGGTAAAATTGGAAAACCTACTGGAATTGATATTCGAGAGCGCAAAATGACCCTACCTCTGATCCATGTGTTACAAGTAGCAGATAAAAAAACGAGAAGAAGGCTCATTAACATTGTAAAGCGTCACAACGAAAACCAAAAGAAAATCAATGAGGCCATTCAACTTGTGATCGATTTGGGTGGAATTCATTACGCTTATGAAAAAATGATGGAAATTAAGGAGGAAGCATTAAAAATGTTAGAACCAATTCCAGATTCACCAAGCAAAAAGAGTTTAGTCGGGCTGGTGGAATACACCATCAGTAGAGAAAATTAATAGCTATACTTTCCAAATTTTATTGTTCTACTCTTTTTTCTGGGTCTATGCCCTCAACAAAGTTGGATAGTAAAGTGTGAAAATGATGGGTGCCTTTTTCTTTGGTAACCGAATACCTCCCTTGGTTGTAGAACCTCGAACGCACTCCTTTTTGTACATTGTTAACGATGGCCTCATCTTCCATTTCTACTTTGTCTAAATTAGCACCAGCGCCTTGTTCATACTTTGTCTCATCCAACATGAAGGTTAAAAATCGCACCTTGGTTTTACCACATTCGATTGGCTCAACGATATTGAGAGACAAACCCCAAGGATAAAAATTGAACATTAAATTAGGAAAAACCCAAAAATAATAGGCTGCAATATTTCTACCATAATCTTGAGCTGTTGTTGGTAAGTCAAAGCACATGTCTCCTTTTTTCGCTACACCTAGTTGCAGAGAAGAATAGGGATAGTATATTTCAGTTTCATAATCTGCATAATCCAAAACCTTACTTAATTCTGGGTGTACAAATGGGATGTGGAAACCTTCTAAATAGTTTTCACAATACAAGGCCCAGTTTGCATCTATGGTGTAAGTTTTACTCAGGTCTGCACGATAAGTTATTTGATCCATGGGAAAAAACACCATCCTGTCCATCATCTCTTGGAAGAACATTTTAGGATTTACTTCTTTACGAAGGGAAGAAAAAAGTAGCTTACCCCATTGAAAAACGGGTAGTTCTGTCAAGTCATCATTGGCACAAGGAAAATTTTCTACTTCTTTGAACTCAGGCATGAGCAACATTTTACCATTCATATCAAAGGTTCGACCGTGATATCCACAACGAATTGCTTTTAGTTTTCCAGGCTCATTGACTAGTATATTTCCTCTGTGGGTACAGACATTGCTGAAACATTGAAATTTATTTGTTGCTTTTCTTACAGTAAATAAAGGTTCGTTGAAAAGCGCATCATAAAAGGGCACTGCATAGTCATCCTCAGGAAATTCGTCGGTTTGGCCAACAAAAAACATACTAGACGCAAATATTTTTTCCTTTGTAGCTGAATAAACTTCACTATCCGTATAAAAATCCGTGTGAATGGTTTTGGCTTTCGCAATATTTTGATCGACACTGAACTTACCCATGAGAATTTTTTTACAAAATACTCAAGAATTTTTTACAAGACTGTAATATTGATTAAATGGTGTTTAATTTTTACTATTTGGAGATGTGAAATCACCTCTTTTCAATAAAGGGTTTGTCTCAGAGACAATTTACTTCATTGAACTTCAAATTCGCCAATATTTGATATTTTTGATTTCCTTATAAAAGAAAAATGATTCACTTAAAAAGATTACTATTTACAGCTGTTTTCCCGTTAATGATATACAGTTGCTCAAAGCTTCCAGAAGAAGATTTAAGAAGGAATTTAGAAAACAAACTCACAGAAAACAAAGACTTTTTGGTGCTTGAATCATCCAATGAAATTACTGAAACACTTGTTTTTTATCCCGGAGGATTAGTAGATCCACACAGTTATTTAGCTTGGCAAGATCAATTAGTTTCACTGCGTCCTGAACTTCGGATTGTAACCGTAAAAATGCCCAGTAATTTAGCTGTTTTAAATGCCCAAAAAGGAGCACACTTATTCGACCATTATCCCAATTCAGAGAAGTGGATTTTTGCTGGTCATTCACTGGGTGGCGCAATGGCCACAAGTATTGTTGCAAAAAACCAAGATAAAATAGATGCCCTTGTTTATTTGGCGGCTTATCCTGCCAATGATGCATTACAAGCATACAACAGAAGTGTACTCAGTATTTACGCAACAAACGATGGCTTAACAACATTGGAAGACATTGAAGAACGCAAAGCACTGCTCCCTTCACCGTTTGTGATGCAGGACAGCTTGGATTTTCCAGAAAACATGAATGGCCGAACACTCTATTTTGAGATCAAAGGTGGGAACCATGCGCAGTTTGGGAATTACGGTGAACAAAATGGAGATTTAGCCGCAACGATTTCCAGAGAAAATCAACAAGGACAAGTCGTGTTCTTAATCAATGCATTCATTAATCGCTTATAAAATGATCCAAAAATTATTATTTACACTTGCATTTATTTTTTCTTTTGGTCATAGTTTTGGTCAAAATTGGGATATGCAAACAGGTATTTTATTTCAACCGTCTAGGCAAGAATTGCCCAATACGAATCTCAATGGATTATATATCAGCAGTAATTACTCCTTTACACAATTCAATCACTTCACACTGTTCGGCGGTTTAGAGTTTCAAGGAAACAGTTGGGCAAACCATTTATTGGTAAATACTGGCATCAAGTACCCTTTTTTTCAAAAAGACAATTGGCTATTTGACACACAACTTTCTATCGGAAATGGAATGGCCCTTTTTCAACCCACTCTCCTTTATTCCCATTCGAGTAAAATCTTGTTTTTTGCAAATTATATGACTAAAAAAGAAAACCACTGGGGTATTGG
>JAFIEX010000259.1 GCA_020832365.1 Crocinitomicaceae bacterium | reverse complement strand
CAAGCCCTGGCTGCCGTGCCTCCTGGTTCATGCACCACTCGCCGCATGCCCTCTGCTATAGGAATAAAATGTTTTTCATCCACCATGGTGTTTTTCCTTACAGTAAACTTTTCTAGCGGCCCTTCTCCTCCAATATCTTTGACAAGATGGGGCTCATAATAAAAACCCCTGTTGGCGAAAATGGCAGCCAAATTGGCCATTTGTAAAGGAGTAACTTTGACCTCGCCCTGTCCTATTGAATTAGATCTAATTGTCGACCAAACCCAACGATGTTTACCGTACCATCGATCATAGAAAGCGACATTGGGCATCACCCCTGGACGCACACCATAAATATCAGTTTCAAGTTTGACACCTAGCCCAAAACTATGCATGTATTTTTCCCATAAATTTAGACCAATTTCTGCATCTTTGAAAGGGTTTTTGTCTTTTCCTTGGTGAATTACCTTCCTGACCTGATAATAGAAATAAGGGTTGCAAGAAAATTGTATGGCTTGTTGAATATTTTGTGCTGTAGGATGATTATGGCAACCAACCATACTTCTATTACACGGAAAACTTGAGTTAACGGTGATAACCCCTTCTTGCAGCCCGACTAATGCCTGAACTACTTTAAAAATGGAAACATGCGGGTATTCGGATTGATAAGGTCTTGGAAACATTGGTTTAAAAGGATTAGATAGAAGTTGATTGTAGTTTTTTTTTATATTTCTTGTTCCAACCAAAAGATTTGGATCAAAAGAAGGGGATGATACCATCGCAAGAATCTCTCCACTTGCTGGTTCAATGGCCACGATTGAGCCTAGTTTTCCTGCCATTAAGCGTTCACCATAGGATTGAAGCTCAATATCTACACCAAGTTTAAGCGATGGTCCTTGTTTTGCTATGGTGTCTAATTTACCATCGGCAAAGTTTTCAATAATTTTTCCTCTTGCTGAGCGTAAAACATACTTACTCCCCTTAGTTCCTCTTAGTTGTTTTTCATAATATTTTTCTAAGCCAGCGCGCCCAATAACATCACCAATTCTGTAGAAAGAGCGCTCTTCTGCCAACTCTTCTCCACTTATTTCGTTCAAATAACCAAAAATATTTGCTCCATTGGGAAAAGGATAATTACGCATGCTTACAGGCTCTTCATAAAAACCTGGAAATCGCCATAAGTCGGCGGCAATCATTGATATTTCTTCCGCGTTTAACTCTCTTAAGAAGGCATATGGTAAATAAGAACGATAATCATTTACTATTGTATCGCGTCCAGTTTTTCTATCTTTAGTCTTTCTGTCAAGGCTACTTCTAATCTTTTCAAATTGCTCGCAAACCTGCCAAGGCTCCATACCAACTAATTCGGCAAAAGCATTTGTATCTAAATTCTTAATTTGATTTTCGACAAACATCAAATTGTAATAGGTTTTATTAGATACAACTTTTTTGCCAAAACGATCCAGCATTATTCCTCTTGGCGGTTTTATTGTTATTTTTTTTTGCGCGACTTCTCCTGCTCTTTGAATCCACTGATCATCAATTACTTGCATATAAAAGAGACGGCCAATAAAAAGCATTCCAGTTAAGGAAAACAATACAACAAATACTGCTTTTCGTCCCTCAAATTTCATGACATGTTTGGCTTTCTTAAAAAGGAATATTGAATAATTATCATCAAAAAGATAGCAATTAAACTGTTAAGAGTGGAATATATAAAAATTTCTTTCCAATAGGCCCAACTAAAAAGCTCTAAAGTGAAGAAGTAAAGGTGAAAAACAAAAGTAAGAATTCCAGATGTACTCAAATACCATTTTAAACCATAGTCTGCAATAGAGGGTTCTTTAATATAGTCGTAACCTTCGCGAGGCGCAAATATTTGAAACACTATTGGTCTTAAAATGGCCAAAACTAACAGAGCGCTTGTATGCATCCCATATGTTGCTCCAAGTACATCAATAAAAATTCCTGCAAAAAATGCAACAAACATCAATGGTATAGTTTTGATTTCAAATGGCAACCCCAATAGGAATAGTAAGTAAATCTGCGGTGATAAACCATCTGCCATGGGAAGCTTGTCTATCAAAAAAACTTGAAGAAGTCCTAACAAAAAAAAGCGCAATATGTGTTTTAAGTACCTCCTCATTATATCTCCTCTATGCTATCTAGAACCTCAAAGAGTTCCGATTGATTTTTATTAGTTATTATATAAACATGATCAACTCTTCTCATGTCTTGACCTAATCTGATTTTTAAATTCCATAGGGGTTTTCCTTCTATTTCTTCTATACTATCAATTTGTCCTATGACAAGACCTTTAGGGAAGTATCCAGAACTTCCGCGGGTTAATATTTTTAATCCCCTTCTCAGGGGAATATCGTTAGAAATACCTGTTAAATTAATATGTTTTGGATCGAGTTCTAAGTATTTTAGTAATCCATGTGCCGTAATTCCGTCTATAAAAACAGAAAGATTGATGTTTTTGGTTAATATTGATTTTACAATTGTAAAATTTTCGGATGAGTAATAAGTTATACCGACAACCCCATTTCCAGTTATAACACCCATTTTAGGCACTACACCATCTTTTTTACCGATGTCTAAAATTAAGTAGTTATTCTGTCTATCGTGAGTTGAGTGAATAACTTTTGCAGGAATAAAGTTAAAGCTAGCGTATTGATCTTCTAGTTGAATGGTATCAACGAAGCTTTGTAAATGCTCAATTTTTTTGAGTAACATAGCATTTTCTTCGAGTAATTTTTCATTGATAGATTGTAACTGAAAATAGTCTAGATATTTTTGTTGCTTTTGGTGTAAATTAGCAAAAATCAATGATGTTTTGTTGTAGGCAACAGCTCTAGGAAAACTGTTGAGTCCAAAAAAACCCCATAGTGCAAAAAACTGAAGCAACGAAAAAACGATGAAGATTTTAAACCTTTGAAAAAACGCGATTAAATTCTGCATAACATAAACTGCTCCTGTGGTTTATTGCTAATCTCTAATTAAGAATTGGAATTTGTCAATGTTTTTAAGCGCAATTGATGTTCCTCTAGCTACGGCCCTAAGGGGGTCTTCAGCAATGTGAACGGGTAATTTTGTTTTCATTGAAATTCGTTTGTCCAAACCACGCAACATAGATCCTCCACCAGCAAGGTAAATCCCAGTTTTATAAATATCTGCTGATAATTCTGGAGGTGTCATCTCAAGTGCACTCAAAATCGCCTCTTCAATCTTGGAAATAGTTTTATCCAGTGCGTGCGCAACCTCTGTGTAAGAAACGACAATTTCTTTCGGGATACCTGTCATTAAATCCCTACCCCTAACAGCATAATCTTGTGGAGGATTGTCTAGTTCGGGCAGTGCTGCGCCAACTTCGATTTTGATTTGTTCCGCAGTTCTCTCACCAACCAAAATATTGTGTTGGCGACGCATATACTCTTCTATATCGCTTGTGAAATCATCACCAGCAACTCTTATTGATTTATCACAAACAATTCCTCCTAA
>JAFIEX010000258.1 GCA_020832365.1 Crocinitomicaceae bacterium | reverse complement strand
TTAGCTACTTCATCGCTTTTTTTTCATGCTTTTGTCGACTACTCGGGTAAATGTTGTAAGCTGGCCTTCTGTCCTCCGTCATTGTCAAGTCGATGTTTATCTGTGTTTTTACTGTCATTTTATTTGTTCTCTTTTCTGTCTGTTTGGCTTGTGTGTTGGTTGTTTTAAAAATTTTAGAGGGAAAGGATTTTAAAAAATAATTTTTCCTTCGGGTGGCAAAGGTGGAAGCTCTTTTGCAATTTTTGGTCTGAGCGTTGGCTCGTGCGAATTGCAAATGTGCTTACACCTGTGGGTTGGTTCATATTCTAATTAGTTTATTTTCTATGACTTCTCCCAATTCAGGAATTGTCATTTCAGATGTTACTAATATTTTCTGTTTGTTTCTATTGTTGTCATTTTGCAGATAATTTGTGATTTTATCTGGTTTAGTATTAAAAACAGATTGAACTACAATTAAGAATGGAGAAAGATCTCGTGTTAGTGTCCCTCTTCCTTCTTGTTTTTCAAGCACTAATATTTCATTAAGCTCCGGTAAATTTAATCCGATAGCTTCAATAAATCCAATAATATTTTGAGCCAGCCTTCTTCTGTCTGATGGTAAATCTTCTGGTTTCCAGTGATTAAGTATCATTGAAATTAATTGGTTTACCTTTTTTACTTCTTTATTTTCTTTTGCTAATTCTCTTATTTTACTAAGTTCTTCAACACCACTAATAGTAACTTCTGCGTGTTCTAAAGCTGCCTTTACTTGATAGGCAATCCGTTCTTTTGCCCAATTAATTTTATCTGATTTGTATATCAAATCGTGGGTAGCTATTGACCAAGCGTGTTGCAGAAATGTCTTTATCTGAATTTCAAAAATTATTTCATACAAATCAGGAGCAAGTTCGCCAGTATCAAAATCTTTTAGGGATACATAAAGTCTTAAATCATCAAATGGAAAAGAAAAAGAATCTTTATGTGTGAAATTTCTTGATTGTGGTCTCTTAAATCTGATATTAAATTGTTTTGAAATAAAACTTTCTGCCAAGGAAACTTCACTTAGGTTTTTCACAACAATTGTTGATGCAAATAAGTCTTCGAACATTTCTGTTTTGTCGAACCTTCCCATTTCGACTTTCATTGCAAAACTTTCAATCTGCTTAATTCTGCTTTCGTAGTGCCAACGATCATTTTTATTAGACATTACAACTTCATCAACCTTACCCTTTATAATTTTGAAGTATGGCAGGTTTGTATTGTAAAGTTCTTGAATCGATTGAACTATTTTCATAATTAGATAGAATTACTCAATGCTAACAATCTTTCTCTTCTTTGTGGTAGATCAGTTACTGCTCCTTTTGAATTGTTAGAATAATTTAAAACATCATCTTCTATGACTGCTCCTGATTCCTGTAACTCTTTTACTTTAGAGACTTTTTCCATAAAAATATCATAGGAATTAGCAAAGGCAACAGGGTTTTGAGGATTATTCAAATGAATGTAAGCCCATAATGTGTAATAGTTATTATTAGAACCCGATGCGTATTTTGTAATTGCCCCATTATGATTATCTGCAGCTAAAACAAATTCCTTTATTTCGTTAAGCCTATTTGTGAATTCTTCAAGACTGAAATCTCCAGATTCTTGAAGTTCCTCTATTTCATCATATTTTGCATAAACTTCATCAATATATCCTTGGTCAAAACCGACAATCTTATTTTCAAGGATAATCATTATTAACTCTGAAACAAATTGAACATTTTTCATTCTCTTGTCACGTCCTCTTGTACTTATTTTAAAATCCCACCAAAAATCTACGTCTGATTCTTCTTCGACAAAATTTATAAACCAACCGTTATACCTAGCGTGTCTAAGTTCTTGAGGTAATAGGTTCCTTGCATTTCGATTCACCCTGTCAAACACTTCTTCTATATTGTTTCCATCTATAGAGTCAATGAAATCAACGACTAACGTGTAATCCCAAAATCTTCTTTTATATTCAGGAGTTAAGTCTTTGAATTTTTTACCATTTAAATTTACATCTCCAAAGTCAGGTGCGATTGAAATTTTGCTTTCAAAGAATGATAAAATAGTTTCCAATCTTTGTTTTCCGTCTACCACGTGATATTTAGTATATCCTTGATCATTCACAGTTCTATGAATAAAAATTGGGGGTGCTGGATAATTTCGAAAAATTGTATCTAAAAAGAATTTTCGATCTTTTGAACTCCAAACACTTTTTCTTTGATAAGGTGGTTCCAAATCAAGTTGGTTGTTACGATACAAATCTAAAAACCAAGTTATCTGTTGTGTTGTTGGTTGTCTTCTCATTTTTTACTATTATTTATTCCTATTTAATCTCCTTGCAGAAAGCTTTTTCCAAATGCTATCTGCCAATTTTATTTCTTTATCTGTAAAGCCATAACCATCTTTCAGGATCTGCTTGTTGGTGATTTTTAAAATTTCATCAATGCTAAGTTTCTCTCGCATCATTTTGTCAATGGTGGCAAGTAAATCTGCATTGTCGGTTTGGTAGGGGAACAGTATTTTTCCTGCTTCGCTTGGCATTAGTTCTAAAACTCCACCGCCATAACTACGACCAACAATTTCAGAAAAAGCCAACGACAGTGAATTGTAAAAACTTGCTATGAATGCGTTTTTGTCCGTGTCTTTTTTCATAAATACACGGTGCATTGTGTCGGTTGTATAGGCGTTTGCTTCGTTTAGGATTAAACGAGGGTAGAGATTGTTTCTACGGATGAACAAAGCATCAGAAAGTTTGATGGAAGGAATCACAAACCAATCATCACGAATGCCTGTTTTGTAGCCTTTGTTTACGCCCATTGATTCACCCAAACGAATGTATGAGTTAGCTCCTTGATGTCCGTTGATTTTCTCCTTGGCTGGAAACACCAATAAATGTGCTTTCGCTTTGGTTTGTCGGTTTAGCTTCCAATCTTTTTCTGTAAAAATGACGCTGTTCACCTGAACGCTTCTGCCAACCATAGGCTTTGCGTATTCTTTTAAATCGTAAGCCTCAACTACTGGAAGCGGGACTGTGAAGTAATCATTTGCTCCTGTGGTAATACCAACCTCTACACTGGCATAATGACTAATTGTAGGAACTTTTCGTTTTTTAGCAATCTGTTCTAAAAAGTCAATTTCTTCTTGTTCCAAAAAGTAATAAGTCCATTTATTTGACTTAAAATCTATTTTTTTGGCTGGACTTTTGAGGATATTTACATCCAAAGTTGAAAGGTCGGAAGCGTCTCTTAATTCAAGGTGTTCAATCAAATGAGAATCACTTCCGTTTTTCTCACACAGCAACAAAACAACTTCTTGCTGAATGTCAGGAAAAACCAATTTTTCAAAAGAAATTATATTGATTTTATTGTAGAAATGAGCCAAAAACTCACGGAGTTGTTGAGCATAAGATACCTGCAACAATTCAGCAGGAATTACAAAACCTATTTTACCTTTTTCTTTGAGCAGTAAACTTGAACCAACGACAAAG
>JAFIEX010000257.1 GCA_020832365.1 Crocinitomicaceae bacterium | reverse complement strand
TTCGTCTAAAATCGGGATTCGCTCCACTAAATTTCCGAGAAAATGACCCAAATTTGACGGGACAATTACTGTATTTTAACTTACACCTTGGTTCTTACCTCACGAATATCAAAAAAGAGCGAAAACTGTAATTCACAAAAAATCTTATCAAATTCAAAGCTATTTCTAAACATTGTAAATTCGTTTACATGATGTTCTGAATATGCTAAGAAAAAAGAAATTTTGGTTGATCACAGGGTTGATAATTTTACTACTACCGTTAGTTCTCATTACTGGTACGGTCGCTGTGATTTACTACAAGCAAGAAGATATTGTGCAAAAACTTCTCAAAACAGCCAATGAAGAATTTCAGGGCAAGATTACTTTAGAAAACTCGCATATTGCGCCTTTTGCCAATTTCCCCTACATATCAATAGACTTGAAAGGTGTTCGATTATATGAAACTAAGGAGGAGAGCAAAGCCCCTATTTTAACTATTCAAGATGTTTATGTTGGCTTTGATTTATGGACTTTAGTTAATGGGAATTTTGACATTAAATCTATTAAAATCGCTGAAGGATTGGTTGATATTGTCGCCGATGAAAATGGAGAATTTAATATACAAAGGGCATTTATTCCAACCAATCCTAAAAACGAAGAAACAGAAAGTGGAGAACTCTTTTTTGCACTAGAATCTGTTTACTTGAATAACTTAGAAATTGATAAAACAAATGCAGACGCAACAGCATTTGAAGTGTTTGTTGAACGTGCTAACATCAAAGTAAAATCCAAAAAAGATAGAAAGTACTTTTCCTTGAACACTAACTTAAAGTTAACCACATTAAAAGAAGGAGACACCACATTCTTCAATAACAAGTTATTCGCAACAAAAACCACTGTAGATTATGACAAAAACAATCAACTTTTATATATCCCCCCATCCGACCTCATGATTGGAGGTGTTCAATTTGAATTTGGAGGAACGGTAGACTTCGCTAACAACGTCAACTTAGACCTTAATGTTTTTGGACAAAAACCTGACTTCAGCTTGCTGCTTGCATTCGTTCCAAATGACCTTGCACCTGTATTTCAAAGTTTTGATAATCGGGGGCAAGTGTTTTTTAAAGCCCAGCTAAACGGTCCCTCATCATTTGGTAACACACCATTAATTGAAGCTGAATTCGGATGTAAAGAGGGCTTTTTTCATAATACAAAGACAGACAAAATATTAGATCAGTTGAACTTCACTGGGTTCTTCACCAATGGATCTGATAAAACTTTAAGAAACGCAAGAATCGAAATCAACGACTTTAGTGCCAGACCAGAGCAAGGCAGGTTTAGCGCGCATCTGAAGGTCAGTGACTTAACTTCACCAGACATTGACTTGCGTATGAGAACCCTTTTTGACTTGGATTATCTGACTCAATTTTTAAACCTAGATGACGTTCAAAACGTAAAAGGCAGAGTAGAACTGGAAATGAACTTCAGAGATATTATTGATTTAAATAATCCTGAAAAAAGCATTGAAAAACTCAATGAATCCTACTTCACCCGACTCAATATCACCCAACTGGCATTTGATCTCCCAAATTATAAAGAACGCATTGAAAACATCAACTTAGCGCTAAGAGTTGACGGAAATCGCGCAACTTTAGAAAATTTAGCTCTGAACATCGGAGGATCAGATTTACGACTTTCTGGATATTTAAGTGATTTACCGGCAATCATACATCAAACAAATATCCCAGTTCAAGCAGAGCTTCAATTACACTCCAATAATATTGATCTTCTTCAATTAACTTCAGCAAAAGGAGAAAAATCATTCAATGAGTTAATTAAAGACCTTGAAATGCAATTAGCCTTTCAAGGAACAGCTAAGGATATTATCCAAGCATCATACCTGCCAAAAGGAAATTTCAGCATATCAAATCTCAACGCCAAATTAACCAACTATCCGCATGCTTTGAAAGATTTTCAAATCCATGTGGCTATCGACTCCAACAATCTTAATATAAAAGAAGTAGCTGGAAAATTGGACGAAAGTGACTTTTCCATTTCAGCGAAACTTATCAACTACCCTGTTTGGTTCTATAAAGCATTAAATGGGACTTCAAAACTCCAATTCCATTTAAAATCGAACCATTTAAATATGCGCGATTTAATCACTTTTAACGGGCACAATTACCTTCCCTCTGAATACCGTGAAGAAGAGTTTAAGGATTTTGACTTTAAGGGGAATGTAGCATTAAATTTTAATAACAGTGAAATCAAAGCCAGCACCATTGACATACAATCTTTAAGAGGCAGGACCACCTTGCACCCTCTAAAACTTGAGAACTTCAGTGGGAAACTTCAATTCAAAGATGACTATTTAAGCATTTCTTCTCTAAAAGGAAAAATGGGGAACACTTCTTTTTACCTCAAACTCAACTATTTTTTAGGTGAAGACCTAAGTAAGCAAAATCAAAAAAATGAGTTATATGTCAATGCGCCTCACTTAGATTTTAACCAGCTATTTATTGGTGAGCCACAAAAAAGTAATAATAATTCAGAAGAACTGCAAGAACCCTTCAGTATTTTCAATATTCCAATACCGAATATGACCTATACCATTCGAGTAGGTAAAATGAACTACCAGCAACACATCATCACCAATCTGATTACCAAAATGCGCAAAACCAATGAAAACTTGATTCACATGGATAAATTCTCTATGGATATTGCTGGAGGAAATATTCAATTGTCTGGTTATTTTAATGCTTCTGACCCTGACAATATTTATTTCTATCCAAAACTGAGCGTGAACAACATCAATATTGCCAATCTCATGCTAAAATACGATAACTTCGGACAAGAATCCATCCTATCAGAACAACTACAGGGAACCATCGATGGCAAGATTACAGGGAAAGTTAAGGTAAAGCAAGATCTCGTCCCCATAATTGATAATTCTAAAATTAAATTAGACATTCTAGTAAAAGATGGTTGCATTATAGACTATGCCCCAATGCAAGCTTTATCTAATTTTTTTGACGACAGAAGTCTTTCAAGAGTGATATTTGATACCTTACAAAATAATATGGTGCTAGAAAATGGAAAAATGACAATTCCTGAAATGGTCATCAATTCTAACCTTGGTTTTATAGTCATTTCAGGAGAGCAAACCCTCAACGGCCAAATGAACTACTTAGTTAGGGTTCCTCTCAGAATGGTATCCGCTGTTGGAGCAAGAAGACTTTTCGGTAGCCGCTCAAATGTAAATCCTGAAGAGCTTGCCGATTTTGACCCCAATAGAAGGTATCGATTTATTAATGTGAGAGTTACAGGGGATGGAGACAACATTCAAGTGAACATGACGAGAAGACCAAACTAGCAAAAAAGAATTTGTTAATTCAGCACAATTTCAAAAGAATTTTTCCGTATTAGAAGAAATAACTTTTTATGTTCGTAACTTTGCTGACAAGTAGCTAACCTTTATATGTTTAAAAGCAAAAAATTCTGGATTCGATTCATTATTGGAATAGTGATCATC
>JAFIEX010000256.1 GCA_020832365.1 Crocinitomicaceae bacterium | reverse complement strand
AGACCAAAAAATGCCCATAATGCAAAAAACTGAAATATAACGAATACGATGAAGATTTTAAATCTTTGAAAAAATGCAATTAAGTTCTGCATAACATAAACTGCTCCTTAAGTTTCTTGCTAATCTCTAATTAGAAATTGGAATTTATCAATGTTTTTTAACGCAATAGATGTTCCTCTTGCCACTGCTCTTAATGGGTCTTCTGCAATGTGCACTGGCAACTTAGTTTTCATCGAAATTCTTTTATCTAAGCCACGCAACATTGAGCCTCCTCCTGCGAGATAAATGCCTGTTTTGTATATGTCTGCAGACAACTCGGGGGGAGTCATTTCCAGCGCACTTAGAATGGCCTCTTCGATTTTAGAAATTGTTTTGTCTAATGCATGAGCTACCTCTGTATAAGAAACAACAATTTCTTTCGGGATACCAGTCATCAAGTCTCTTCCCCGAACTGCGTAATCTTCTGGGGGATTATCTAGCTCTGGAAGTGCTGCGCCTACCTCAATTTTAATTTGCTCGGCTGTTCTCTCTCCAACAAGAATATTGTGCTGTCGACGCATATATTCTTCAATATCATTCGTGAAATCATCTCCAGCAACACGAATAGATTTATCACAGACAATACCACCTAGTGCAATTACTGCAATTTCAGAAGTTCCCCCACCAATATCAATAATCATATTACCCATTGGTTCTTCCACATCTATGCCTATACCAATAGCTGCGGCCATAGGTTCGTGAATGAGATATACCTCTTTTGCACCAGCATGCTCGGCGGAGTCACGAACAGCTCTTTTTTCAACCTCAGTAATACCACTTGGAATACAAATCACCATTCGCAAAGAAGGTTCTATCCAACTCTTTCCTCCACGGATCATTTTTATCATACCGCGAATCATCTGCTCAGCGCTTTGGAAGTCGGCAATTACACCATCTTTCAACGGACGCACCGTTTCAATATGTTTGTGGGTCTTTCCATGCATTTGCTGTGCCTTCTTTCCAATGGCAATGATCTTACCTGTTTGAATGTCCCTTGCTACAATAGAAGGCTCATCAACTACTACCTTATCATTTTGTATAATAAGCGTATTAGCTGTTCCTAAGTCAATTGCAATTTCCTGCGTTAAAAAACCAAATAAACCCATAAGTATTTTCAATAAAAAGCGATATAAATTTAGTCAAAATTATTTAGCATAGCGAATTAAATAATTAATGTTTAAAATGTCTTGTTCCTGTAAAAACCATGGCCATGTCTTTATCGTTGCAATAATCAATAGAAAGTTGGTCTTTTACGGAGCCTCCAGGTTGAACCACAGCCTTTATCCCTGCCTCGTGTGCTATTTCAACACAATCTGGGAAAGGGAAAAAAGCATCTGAAGCCATAACACTATTCGTTAAGTCGAATCCAAAACTTTTCGCCTTGTGTATAGCTTGTTTTAAAGCATCTACTCTAGATGTTTGTCCTGTTCCACTTGCCAATAACTGAAAATTTTTCGCTAACACTATAGTATTGGACTTAGTATGCTTAGCAATTTTTGCAGCGAAAACGAGGTCATCTTCAGCAGCTTTATTAGGTGCCGTATTTGTTGCCAGTTGAAAGCCCTCTGATTTATCCGTTATATTGTCTCTTTCTTGGGCTAAATAGCCATTAAGAATACTTCTATATTGAATTTTTGGTAAATCAAATGACTTTATAGTCAAGAGAATTCTATTCTTTTTAGATTTTAAAATTTCCAAAGCATTATTAGAAAATAATGGTGCAATAACAACTTCACAAAACAAACCATTAATTCTTTCAGCTGCCGCTTCATTAATTTCACAATTCGCAATTAAAATACCACCAAAAGCTGAAACTGGATCTGCTGCTAAAGCAGCCTCATAGGCCTCCTCCACAGTTGGTCGAGTTGCAATACCACAAGCATTATTATGTTTTAAAATTGCAAATGTTGGAGCATCTGATTTGAACTCGCTCATTAACTGAACTGCTGCATCAATATCTAACAAGTTATTGTAGGACATTTCTTTTCCGTGCAGTTGATCAAATACTCGTTCTAGTTCGCCAAAGAAAACACCCTTTTGATGCGGGTTTTCACCATATCGCAGCGGTGTATGTGCTGCTATACTGATTTTCATTTTTTCTAATTCAGCTTGTGAAAAGTAAGCATGTATCATGGTGTCATAATGCGAAGAAACATGAAAAGCATGAGTTGCAAAAAACGCTCTTTGTGGCAAAGTTGAACAACCCTCTTGGTCTTCCAAAATTGTTTGAAGCTCTTTATACTGTTGTACATGTTAGATAACGCAAACATCTGCATAGTTCTTAGCAGCAGCACGAATAAGCGAAATACCACCAATATCGATTTTTTCAATAATTTCCTCATGTGATGCTCCACTTGACACGGTTTCTTCAAACGGATATAAGTCTACAACAACCAAGTCAATAGAAGATATTTCATGGGCTTGGAGGTCTTTTTTATCTTCTTCAAGATGCCTCCTATTTAATATACCACCAAAAATTTTCGGATGTAAAGTTTTTACTCGCCCTCCAAGAATAGACGGATAAGACGTAAGTGTTTCAACGGGAGTAACTGGAATGTTTTTAGATTCAATATAACTTTGTGTTCCGCCTGTGCTGTAAATTTTAACACCCAGCTCATTTAACTTTTGTATGATTGGATCTAAACCTTGTTTATTGAATACGGAAATAAGTGCTGAATTTATTTTTTTGAGTTCCATGGATTGCAATTAAGCTGCAAAAGTAGTGACTATAATTTTAAGTGCTTAAAAAAATACACTTAATTTACAGATTTGGCATTGTAAAGTTTATTCTTCTTTTGTGAATGGAATAAAACCATGAGCCACCAACTTATTGACATTAGATGCTGTTGCTCTAACTTCAATAACTCTACCTGTGTAACAGCCGCAAGCATTACAAGTATATAGCGAATTATCTTCTGTAAAAACAATACTTGATGTTTGTACATTTATCTCGCTAAAAAACCCCGATAAAGCGGATAATAATTCATTGTCCGATGTTGCTGCTTCCCATGGGTCTGCACATTGAGTTTCGTTGTAATATGCCCATTTTTCATTTTCCCTATCACATGCAAGCAATAGCGAACTGCACAAAAAAACAAATATGAATTTTCTAAGAATCACTTTCATTTATGACGTTTTGAGTATAAATATAAAAAAGGTTCGCAATATTATGTCATGATAATCAAAAAATTAGATGAAACTTATTAATTTCGCAATTAAATATCAGAAGTTACTTGTTAAATATTGCATCGAAATAAACCAATGAGAAGAAAATCACCTATTAAATTAATAAAAACCAAGTGGTTATTCTTGTTTTTTGGCATGTTTGTTGTCAGCTGAGTTGTTATTATGAAGGTTTGTAATACTGTGTCTATTAAATTGGGTCAAATATTGGCGTTTTTCTATGCCTGTATTTTTGGCTGTTTAGATTTGTTGGCGCAAAACGACCCTGCCTTATCTAATATGATTTCTGACTGCGATGG
>JAFIEX010000324.1 GCA_020832365.1 Crocinitomicaceae bacterium | reverse complement strand
ATCCGTTTTGGTGAACTAAACAAGTAGCCGTTGAACCAGCTGATAGTGCGTTGTTTGGGGTGGGTACTGTTACAGTTACTACATTACTTTGATTCCCCGGACAAGCGCCATTTGCAGGCACAGAAACGATATAGTTTGTTGTTGTACTTGGACTAACTATTGCTTGAGCGCCTGTGCCAAAAGATGGGTTAGTTACAGCATTCTCATGCCAACTAATACTAGCAGCTGGTGCACTGCCACCAGATGTGTTTAGCGTTCTTTCTTGACCAAAACAAACTGTTCCGCCACCAGATAGGGTAGGAGCAGTATAAGGCACATCTACTACAACTGTCACTTGAGCCCCGCCTGTTGGATTGTTACATGCTGTATTCCCAACTCGTCTAACCCAATAGGTCGTTGTTGTTGTTGGAGATGTATTCAATGTTGAAGTAGTTTGCCCTCCAATTATGTTACTTCCGATAGCTCCTGTTCCCCATTGGAACGCAGCACCAGAGCCATTTCCCCCTCCAAAAGCTGTAAGTGCAGTGCTTTGACCGTTGCAAATAGCTGTTGTGCCTGTTATGCTTGTTGGGGCAGATGGTGGAGTATCAACAGTGAGTGTTTCCTGAACTATACAGCCATCAGGAGCGTAAAATGAAATCGTTGTTATTCCTTGTCCAACAGCTGTAACCACTCCAGTTGCTTCATTAATTGTTGCAACAGCAGTGTTGCTGCTTGTCCAGCTTGGATAAGTATAACGAACTTTAACTACCCCTGAGCCGCCCATGTGACCTGCACCACCACCAGACCCAGTATTAGGTGCGCCAGGTGTGCCTGTAACACTCTGGGAACGACCAGTGCCACCTACGCTAGAGCCACCTAAGCCAATATTTGTACCAGCACATGTGATCCCGCCACCGCCACCGCCAGCGTACCACAATAATGTTCCTGTAATATCACTCTGTAAGCCAGGACCTCCATCTCCTCCATTTAAGCTTGCCGCAGCAACACCAGGCCCACCTGCACCACCACCGCCACCTCCAGCAGCATTACAACCTAAGTCAGGGGTTGTTCCGTTTGCTCCATTGTTTCCTGTTAGCGTCCCACTACCAGCACTATTTCTTGGAGTTGCAGTGGCTCCACCGCCTCCGCCTCCGGAACCACCAAAGGTTGCATTACCATTCTGCCCACCAACACCAAAGTCACGCGATGCGCCACCACCACCGCCACCGGCAGTTATAGAACCGAATGATGAGTTGCCACCATTTGTTGCTCCTGTATTTGGAGATATGTTATTGTTATGGATTGCACCACCTGCGCCAATAGTAACAGGTGTTGCGCCTGAAGCAATAGTTTGGTTCGATAATGGAAGGAACATACCAGCTCCGCCGCCACCTCCGCCATTTTGACCACCACCACCACCACCGCCAACTACAAGCAGTCTAGCGTTTGCGATCGCTTGCGCGGTATTAAAAGTCCCTGAGTTATTGAAAACATGAACCCTCTCGTTATTCCCCAGGGTTGTAATTGTACCTCCTGTTGGTAAACTAGTCCAATTGGTATAACCTGAAACAGTCATTGTAGTTGTTGCGCCATCACAAATATCAAAACCATTTGTAGATGACATCGTTGGGTTATTCACCGTTACAATAACATTATCACTCGCAGAACACCCATTTGCCGTAGCTGTCATGGTGTAAGTGGTTGTTGTTGTTGGATTAACCGTGGGAGTTAATGTATTTCCTCCAGAAACAATTGGGCCGCCAGACCAGGAGATGGTTGGGGCTATATTATTTTGTGTAATAGTTATATCATCAATAACAAATACAAAATCTCCAGCTAAACGACGACCAATAATTTGAATAAAAATTGGCTCTCCATTCGTTGGAGTGAACTGTGGAAAGGTATACAAATTACAATTAGTGGAAGAAATATTGGTTAAGTTTCCAATTGCATTCCAAGGTCCACCAGGGGTAGTAGATCATGAAGCTTCAAAACGACAATTTCCAGCTGGGGTGGGCGTTGTTCCCGCATTGTAATTTGTACATTTTGCAATAAATGATAATGTAGTTGGCTCACCATTTGATTGGCCTAAAGAATTTGTACTAACGAGTGTGGAAACTGGGTCTCCACTCCAAACATTAGCCTTTACAGAGGCATTGTTACAAGAACTAGCTTGAAATAAATCAGCGTTAGAAATAGATCGTCCCCACCCTCCAGAAAGTTGCCAATCACCACAAGCTGCTGGGTTCGTTGTTGAATTACAACCGTTAAAATCTGTAAAATAGTTAATTCCTAACAAAGGATCTGCACTTCCACTTAACTCCAATGCCGCTCCAGCACATATAGAAACTGGAACACCTGCCGAGACGCCTGTTGGCGGTGCACTTATGTCTATGCTGCCCGTTGTAAAGATGGGGCTTGCATTGTTGAACCATAGACATTCTTGAACAATAAGATTTACCGAAAGGTTGTTAGGTCCTATCGGGTTTCCATTTGGCGATTGTACAGGAAAGGTTACATCAACTGTTCCACCTGGAGGTACATCATGAGGCAATGGATTCCTGTTGTTATAGACATCCCAATTTGGATCACCGTTCCAACGGTAAGAAACAGCCACTTCTTTATTGGGATCAGCACAATCACCTGAGGTATTGCCATTTGCAAACCATGTCATGGAACCAGTGTTTTGAAACCTGACTGTTACTGGTCTCGTTTCACCAACACACCATGAAGAAGAGCCATGATCAATCATTGTCACATTAGCGCGATATGCAGGTGTTATTGAAATGGCATCAATCTCCAGACGCCCAGCACTTCCAGTTCTATCAAACCTTACATACCTGCTGTTTGGATTAAGTGTAAGTGTTACGGATAGTCCATTAGTCATATTTCCTCCTGAACCCATGGTCCATATTGCTACGCCCCAGTTAATACCATCAACTGATTCAAATATTCTTGCCGTTCCTCCAAAACTAGATTGACGACGGTACATAAATGAGAGTTCATTTGGACTCTGATTAAAATGAATCTGAATAAATCGAGAAGCATCATTTAAACTGGCTCCTGGTCCACCGACTGCATCTAAATTATTAGCGTTCGTGCCAGAATTCCAAGTAAATCCAACTGGTGCAAGGTTTGGATTTGTTTTTGACCAATCAGGAGTTCCAAAAGAACCTGAAAAAAATACAGGAAGCGTTGCAACCTGAGCAAATAGAACTGTTTTAAATATTTGGAAAACAAAAAGTAGTAATAAGGATCTAAAGTATTTTATACGAAGTAAACTTTTCATGATAGTAGCATTTCTAATTGTAAATTTAATTACATTTTGTACATGGGTATAATTAATTAATAAATTAATAAGTTGTTTTTAATAAACGTCGATTTTAAATTAACAACTGCATTATTTCAATTTCAGAAAAAATGCGCTTATCCTGCTTTACAAACTCTGTTGAGTTCGAAAGCTTGGTGCATCAATTTAATTTTTAAGCTATTTACAACAAAAAAAGACCGTCCAAACAGAACGGTCTTTTCAATTATTGTATAAATGTTTACCTG
>JAFIEX010000255.1 GCA_020832365.1 Crocinitomicaceae bacterium | reverse complement strand
TTGTTGCCTAATGGTTGGGCTTATCGTGTTACTGAGAATTTGGAACTATTGATTTTAAATACTAAGGGTGAATCAGTTTTTGTTTTTGAAAATCCAAACTCTGTTGATGCAAGTAATGAATTTTCACGAAAGCAGAATACAATTATGGAACATGAATATAATTCAGAAACTAATATCCTTACAGTTTATACCAAGGTTAAGGCCGATTGGTTATTAGATGCAAATAGAGCTTTCCCTGTAAAAGTGGATCCTACGGTTAATGTTTTTCCAAATAATGCTTTTAATTGGACCGGTGAGATTTGGAGTGATGGATTTCAAGATCAAAATAGTTTTAGATTTGGTTGGAATCCCTCCTTTGGATGGCACGCGGGGTATATTAGATTTAATGCTTCATCTATTCCGTCAGGGATAACAGTGAATTCTGCAACTGGTTTTATTAATATCTTAGCTGGTACAGGAACAAATATTACAACTAGAAATTGGGCTTTAACCAATTTATCTGATCCGCTTACTGTAAGTGGTTTAGCTTTATACAATTCTGCAACTACCTCACATTCAGCTACTACGGAGGTTTGTTGTTTAGGATGGCGAAGCTCTTTATTTGCACCATCGGGGAGAACATACTTGGAAAATGCAATACCTAATGGCTTTATTCCTATGGCTGTCTATGCAATGGGGACTTGGACAGGGGTAACAAACGTCACGATGGCAAACCATACATCAGTTAATCGACCTTACCTAATTATTGATTATGACCTTATTGGGGCTCCTCCAACATGTGCACTAATCGATAGTCCACTGGATAATGCATCAGGTATCTCTACGAGTGGTGACTTAACATGGCAAGCTGTTGCTGGAGCAGATGAATACGATGTTTTTTTTGGTACTTCGTCAACACCTCCATTGGTAGCAACAACGACGGCAATAAGCCATCCAGTTTCAGGGCTTCTTAATAATACCACTTACTATTGGCGTATTGTGCCGAAAAATGCAGGTGGTGCAGCTTCAGGATGTGATACGTGGTCTTTTACAACTTCAGATGAGGCTCCATTGTTTCATGATTTTGGTGGAGCTGATCAATTGGCATTTAATAACAGTGTCATACTCGATCATGAACCAACCTTTAGAATTAGTCATCCATCAACTTTGGATGAGGTTCAGATTCAAATAAGTCAAGATGTGACTTTTAGTGGTGTTAATGTTTTTGACGGGAATTTTAGCGGCTCATTTAATGGAGAAAATAATTTTACAACTCCCATCACGACACAGAGCATTAACCCCAATATATTTCCAGAACCATTTGATAACAATATTCTTGTTAACGGAGCAACTGCTCCAACAAATGTTTGGTTTGCTCCAAATAGCAATCCACAAATTTCTTGGCAATCTACAGGTGGAAATCCATATGGAAGAATCGGATTCGAGTCTGCATGGAATAATTTCTGGGGTAATTTTGTTAGGCTACCAGCTGTTGACGCAACAGGGTTGGATGAAATTACATTGAGCTTTGATGTTTGGCATTCATGGTTTGCAGCGCATCCTAATGATAGAGCAAGAATTTACCTTTGGGCTGATGGAGCTTTTTCGGTACCAATATCAGAACTTTTGATTGACGGGCAAAATGAACTTGCAAGCTTTGGTGTGAATGGTTTAGGGTTTAATTTTTCTGAGGTAAGAACTTCAGCAGAAGTATCAGTGAAATTTGATTTAACAGGTGTTTCTGATAAGTCTGAAATACTTATTTATATTGAGCCTAATTGTGGGTATAACAATTCCAACTTATTTTCTTTTTTTATAGATAATGTGTCTTTAGATGTATTACAACAATTGCAAAATGGGGATACTTATTATGCCAGATCCCGAGGGAGAATAGGTTCAAACTGGACCGATTGGACATCCACAACGCATAGTTTTACTTATAAAGATCAATCTGAAAAGGAGTGGTTTCAGAATATGCAACCTCAATTTGAGACAGATTTATTGCAAGGCGTAACCATAAAAACACCAAATGATAGGGTGACACTAATTGATGGGGAGAATATTTCTGGTGTTGTTGCCAACCCTTCTTTTGAAACAGTGACAGATTGGAATGAGATATCTAATTTCTTATCTGGCTATGAAGCTAGTTTATCAGGAGGAAATGGGGTTGGGGATATGCCTACTGATGGAGTACAAACAATTTTAATAAGACCTATAGACCCAGGATCTTTAGGCTATTTTAATGGGGATTTCGTAGGTATAACGCAGCAAGTTGACTTAACAGATATTGATGAGATTACAATGGATATAGCTGCTTGGCACTTTAGCCCACTTTTTGTGACACAACAAACAGGTTCTTTCATGCAGCTTAGGGTAATCATTGGACCAGCTGGATCACAGAATAATAACACTGGAACTGTTCTTGGAACATTTAATAATCCATCAGCCCCCTTAGGGATAGAGAGTTGGAATAATCAAACTTTTGATGTTTCTGCTTTCAGTGGAAACCATGTATTAAAAATTATCTCTTTTGTCCAAATTCAAACTTCCACAACCAATGATGAAGCAAGATTTTATGTTGACAACATACGTACTGCAAAATCTGGTTCGAACGAAGGAACAATTACATCGACACCAATAAACCTTTCATCTTTCCAAGGGGCATCAAGTTGGAAAGAATTATTTTGGGATCAAACTTTAAATAATGGTGAAGTGAAGTTAAGTGTTGAGGAATTTGTTAGTGGCTCATGGCTACCTATTTCAGGCTTGGAAGAAATACAAGAGTCAACAGATGGGCATCACAGGTTTGATATTTCTGGTGCTGGTGTTTCGAATCAAATTAGATTGGTTGCAGATTTAGAAAGAAATGGAGCTCCTGATCTTATTCATTGGGGAGTGACAACCGAAATAGAACCAACACCACTGCCTGTTAAATTGACGGATTTTATGGCAAACTGTATTGATAATCATGTTTTAATTTCATGGGAAACTGAAACGGAATTGAATAATGATTACTTTGAAGTTCAATTGTCAAGAAATGGAATTGATTTTGTTTCTGTTGGAAAAGTAGAGGGCATGGGGAACTCTTTTAAAAAGGTCAATTACGAGTTGAAATTAATGCAGCAATATAAGGAAGTAGTATATTTACGACTAAAACAAGTTGATTTTGACGGGCAGTTTGAGTATTTCCCAATCATTTCTGTGAACTGCAGTTCAAATAGTAATGATCTTGTTATTTTCCCTAACCCTAATGATGGTTCAGGGTTTTATGTGCAGGCAAATGATCAGATAAATTCAATAATGGTAAATTCAAGTTTTGGACAACAAGTTTACTTTAAAAACAATTTTCAAAAAAACAATAGCCAGTATGTTCGATTTGACAATAATTTGGCACCTGGGGCATACGTCATTACTATTTCTCTTGATAACGAAATTGTTCAAAGAAAGCTGGTGGTTAATTAATATTTCATCCATTTGGAATTGATTAGTCGCTTCTATTAATAAAAGAGACATTTTCTTTTCCAATAATTTTGTAGATTAGCCTCTTCTAAAATTTAGGATA
>JAFIEX010000254.1 GCA_020832365.1 Crocinitomicaceae bacterium | reverse complement strand
TTTTGGCTCATGAAATGGATGTAACAGCAAGTATAAATAACTTAGTTGATATTTGCCTTCAGGAAAAAGATTACACAACGCACAACTTTGTGCAGTGGTATGTTTCTGAGCAGCTAGAAGAAGAAGCGCTGGCAAGAACAATCTTGGATAAACTTAGAATGATAGGCTCTGATAAGGGGGGGTTATATTTATTCGATAGAGATCTAGAAAACTCTGCAATTTCCCCTGAAGCAGCAACTAAAAATTAATTTGTTAAAGTTTAAAATGGTTTTTCGTTCATTAGTAATAATGACGTTTAGTTTATGGTCTTGTGTTGTTTTAACACAAGACCATATTCAGTTTAAGAACTATACGATTACGGATGGTCTTTCGCAAAGTGTTGTTTATGCTATAGAACAGGATGATCTCGGTGCGCTTTGGCTTGGAACACAAGATGGCATAAATCGTTTTAATGGCCGGAGATTTGAAATATTTTCAACAGACGCTAACCAAGGAATTTCAAATGACTACATTCATGTCATCAAAAAAGATCAAGGTGGAAATCTTTGGATGGGTTCTTATAACGGGCTTTTAAAGTACAGTAAAAAAGATGAAACATTTCATTCTTTTTCTGTTGATTCTACTTTAAAAGAACGTTTAGATATTCATGCTTTAAATGTTGATGCTAATGGCATAATTTGGATAGGTACGGCTACAGGAGATATTTTTCAGTTTCACTCCAAAGAAGAAAAATTCACTAAAATACCCCACAAGCTGGGAGCACCAATTGTAGATATTCTTCATACCAAGGAATATATTGCTGTTGCTAGTCAAAGCAAAGGGCTGTTGCTCATAAAAAAGTCAGACGTCACAGATATCCAGTACTTCCCCTATAAAGATTACTTTAAAAATGGAATAGTAGTTAATAAATTTGTTCTTCATCCTAATATTCCATTATTATTAGCAACGAATCAAGGGCTGGTTGAGTTAAATATTGCATTAAGACGATTTGAGTATTTTGAAAAGGAAACAATGAGTAAAGTTGGAACGCTCAACATTACTGACGCACTATTTCTTTCTGACTCTTGGTTTTTTATTGCATCTGAAAATAACGGATTATTTCAATTTAACAAAGTAGATGAAGCCTTTAGCATACAAAATTATCGAACCGATTTTTTTCAAAGAAGATCTTTGGTTTCTGATAAGTTGATTTCATTATATCAAGATAAGAAAGGAGTTATTTGGATTGCTTCCCAACGCGGACTAAGTAGTTTTGACCCCTTTAATAAAGGCTTAAGGGGAATTGGGCTTGCAATGGATCCTTCAAATGGCTTGATGAGCCTCAATGTTTGGGGGTTTGATGAGGACGAGAGAAACTCAAAAATATTTATTGCAGGTGACCATGGAGTATCACTTTACCACAAATATTACAAAAGTTATTTTCATTTCCCCAAAGACCATAAAAAAGGAAAAGATAATACTGTGCTAAATGTGAAAAGCATTAACCAAAAAGAAGTACTAGTGGGGGGGATTGATGGTTTGAAGATATTGAATATAGAAAGTGTTTCGCCCCTTAACTTTTTTTATTCAGATGTTTTTTTCCCGGATACTATAAGCGCTGATTTTTCTAGAATTTATAAAATAATCCCCTTTGTAGACAGCAATACCTATTTGATAGGAACATTTGGAGGGCTTGTTTTTTATGACCATGGATCAAAAATACTTGAATTTGTTAGTGCTGGTCAATCAGGTCAAGAACTTTCAGAAGGCGCTATTAGATTGGTATTCAAAGACAATAATGGCAGGTTTTACGCTGCGCCAAGTGGTGGAGGTATTTTTGAAGTAAAGAGAAATAAAGAAAACAAACTTATAACCGAAAGGGCGGAATGTTTTGAACCTATCGCCGTTATGACAAAAAACTACTTCTCAAGCTTCCTACAAACAGATAATGATGAATACTGGTTTGGATCGTCAGGTGATGGGCTGTTTTATTACAACATGAAGACCAAAGAATTAGAACAATACGATAAGTCTAATGGTTTGCCTAATAATGTGATTTATGGTATAGAGAAATCTACAAATGGTCGGGTATTGTGGTTATCGACTAATAGAGGACTTGTTAAGTTTCAGAGAAACAACAAGTCATTCACCACCTTTTTGGAAGAAGATGGTTTAATGAGCAACGAGTTAAACATTGGTGCAAGTTTTACATCTAAAGAAGGACTTATTTATTTTGGTGGGATTCAGGGTTATAATTATTTTGACCCAAGCTATCCTTTAATTCGAACAGCGGAGTTAAATGTTTTTTTCTCTGGTTTAGTTATTGACAATGTTAGAATAACTCCTGCTACTAGTAATTTGCTTGAACAAAGTATTTCTTACACGAAAAATTTAAACTTACCATATAATAAAAGAAGTATTCAGCTTTATTTCTTTGCAGATGATTTAAGTAACCCAAGCAGGGTAGAGTATAAGTATCGATTAACTGGAGATGATGAAATAGAGGAGTTTTTAGGCAGTAGTGGTGAGCTGCGATTTACAAGTATTGCTCCAGGGGAGTATAAATTACAAGTATTCGCAAGAAACTATGGTGGTGAATGGAATAAAAGACCTGCAGAGATTACGATAAAAGTAGAAAAGCCCTTTTGGTACGCATGGTGGTTTTACGCCTCACTAATAGCTATTCTTTCTTTTATTATTTTTCTTCGTGTGCGGAATAGAATAAACACTGAAAGAAGACAGCAGGTTAGACTAGAATTGAAAATTGCCGAAAGAACCAGAGAGATTAGAGAGAAGTCGGCTAAAATAGAACAGCAGAAGCAAATTTTAGAAGAGCAAAAAATAGCAATTGAACGAGAAAAGGAAAAATCAGAAAGACTACTGAATAATATTTTGCCTTCAGAAACAGCAACTCAGCTGAAAAATTTTGGGAAATCCACTGCACGAGATTTTAGTTTGGTTACGGTTATGTTTACAGATTTTGTTGGTTTTACAGGAATAGCTGAGAACATGAAAGCAAAAGATCTTGTGAATATTTTAGACCAACACTTCAAGAAATTTGATGAAATTATTGAAGACTTGGATTTAGAAAAAATTAAAACTATTGGTGACGCTTATATGTGCGCTGGTGGTGTACCTATTAGAAACAGAACAAACCCTATACATTGTGTTCTTGCAGCTATTCGCATACAAGAATACATGAAAAAACAAAATGAAAAAGCTCTGGAACTGGACGAACAACAATGGGAGCTTCGAATTGGTATTAATACTGGGCCTGTTAGTGCGGGTGTAATTGGCACAAAACGATATGCTTACGATATTTGGGGTAGAACGGTGAATCGTGCACAAAGAATGGAGCGATACTGTACGCCAGGAAAAATAGCAATATCTGAAGACACTTATGAGTATATCCAGCCTTACTTTAATTGTACTCCTAAGGGTGTAATCCCCTCTAAAAGCGGGTTAAATATTCAAATGTATGAAGTGGATAGAATCAAACCAGAACTATCAATTAATGCTGAAGGAATTTTCCCAAATGAGTCCTTTCACCAATTAGTGAACCTACA
>JAFIEX010000253.1 GCA_020832365.1 Crocinitomicaceae bacterium | reverse complement strand
GGAGCAGCCACACCGCTTAAAGCACAAGGATGGAATCATTTTTATGGAGGGGAAATTGGCGAATGAAATTTATTTTTTAAAAAAGCTTGAAAAAACTTCTTCTGTTTCAATATTGTCCGTAATTTTGTCCGTGTACGTAAAACTGTCCGTGAAATGGCTACAATAAATTTTTATCTCGACAAACCAGACAAAAGGGGACATGCTCCAATTCATTTAAGAATTAACTGTGCTGGTAAGCAAATAAAATTAGCTACAGGAAAGAAAATTGCTCCTAAATTTTTCGATAAACAGAAGCAACGAGCAAAAGGAAAAACTTACGAGATTACCGAAATAAATCATTATTTAAACTACCTTAATGAACGAGCAGATGAGCTTTTACATCATTCAAAAAAACGTATTTATACACAAGAAGAAATAAAGGACATTCTTAACCAATATATTGAAAGTTACAAAGACAGCCATGCTGTCAACATTGTAAAAGAACAAATTTCTCTCTATGGTAAGCCATTCACGTTTGTTGATCTTTTCGCAGGTGCAGGGGGTTTTAGCGAAGGGTTTCTGCAAGCTGAATACAACAACAAGTTTTTTGATTTCATTGCAGCAAGTGACATCAATGAAAATTGTGAATTAACACATATTGTAAGGTATAATCATCAACTTGGGCTAAATGCTGAGTTTTTAAGGCAGGACATTACCGAACCAGATTTTTTAGATAATTTCCTTAATAAAATTGGGGATAAAACGATTGATGTGGTTTGTGGTGGACCACCTTGCCAGAGTTTCAGTTTAGCCGGAAAAAGAAAGAAATTTGACAAAAAAGATGACTTGTTCTCACATTACCTGGAAGTAATTAAGGTTTTACAACCCAAATACTTCATAATGGAAAATGTGAAAGGTATTTTGACCAAAGAAGGCGGTAGAATTAAAGATTTGATAATCCAAGAAATCAACTCAATAGTTGACACAAAAGAAATACCGGTCTTGGTTTCGTTTATCCGAAAATTGAAATCGGATAACAACAGTTTTATTCTTGATTGTATTATCAAACGTGTTGAAATTGAAATACTAAGAGATTCAGAAATTGAAAAGGGAAGAGAACAATTTATTCAGTTTGTCGATAATCGTTTCAAACAATTAACCCCAAAAATAGCTGACTACAAGACAAGTAAAACCGACCACAGAATAAATACGATTCGACACGGTTTTAACATTTTAGCCCGAACAAAAGAATGGGAGAAATTAAAACGTGACATCATTAAAGAGAAGGACTATTGTAATATTGATAGTGATGCCTATGTTGAGCAGGTTACAACGTTCTTAACGCACATCAGTTCGGAAAATGTTATTGAACAAATTGAAAATTCTTTCAATGATTTAAAGGTTCCGAGCGCTTACAAAAAAGACTGCTCAGATATAATTACTGCACTTAAAATCTATACTTCGTCACTTGATGAAACAGTAGGAATATTACAAAGCATTGTTAACAGCAAAGAAAAGTTAGAATTACAAGAGATTTTAGAAAGTATTCGACTTTATAAAATTGAAAAGCCTTTTGTTGCAAATTCATCTAACTACGGCGTCCCTCAAAATAGAGAAAGAGTTTTATTTATAGGTTGCCGCAAAGACCAAAAATTTATTTCCGAAATTCCTGCAACAGTCAAGGAAAATGAAAAGGTTACTGTTTTTGAAGCATTGTATGATCTTGATTTTGTTGGTAATAATGAAGAAGCACATCATTATGAATTGGTAGATATTTCAAAGCAGTTCAACGGAACGGCTGAAAAAATGAAAAGACTTTTAAGAAAACGAACAGTTGATGGAAAAGAAAACCCGAAGATTGGAAAATCATTTTCTGAGTGGTCAAGAGAAGGAAGATTAATTGAAAGGTATCAACCTAAAACCAAACCGTTTTATGTAAGAAACTTTGAAGCTCTTCAAAAAGGAGAAAAATATTTTGACATTCTCAACAATCATAAAACGAGTAACCAAAACGAAGATGTTCTCAAACGGCTGGAAATCATTTTGAAAAATGGTGATTACAAAAAGGCTCAATGTGATTTGGAAGAGTGTGGTTTAACTTCAAACAAAAGGAGTTATAATGTTTTAAAACCTGATTCGCAAAGCCCAACAGTGATGACTATTGCCGATGATTATATTCATTACAAAACACCTCGAGCTTTGACCGTTCGCGAAATGGCAAGACTACAATCATTTGATGATTCATTTGTGTTTCAAGGTAAGCGTTCAACTGGTGGCAACAATAGAAAAACTGAAGTTCCACAATATACTTTAGTTGGAAATGCTGTTCCACCATTAATGGCAAGAGCCATAGCAATGGAAATTTTAAAGAATATAAAATGAGGGCCCTCAGTTCAGAAGAAAAAAGTAAAATAAAATTGTTGACCAAAAATCAAGTTTCATTAACGCTAATTGAGCCGACAGAAACAGGATTGAAAAAGTCCATTATGGACGCAACTGGTTCTGTAAGAAGTTTTTTGAAGGAAAATCAAATTCACGACTATGATTTGCAAGGACAAGGACCAGAAAATAAAGTTAAAATAAATGCAATCATTTACGAAGATTTCAAAGTAATAAATTCCACAGCTTCGCTTTACAGACCACAAACAAAAAAAGGCGACCCAAGAATTTGGTTTTCTGGACTTACCAAAATTGCAAATCCAAATGAAATCGTTGCAATAATATATTTTGATGACTCTTTTCACATTTTCAATCTCACGCAACTTAATGTTGAAGCATTGTTGAATTCAAAGATTTTAAACCCGCTGAAAGAGCTCATTACAGAAATTAGCAAAAAAGCAACCGAAATAGCATTTGAGCTTTTGGCTATGCTTCGTAAAGTTGCAGGTTCAGGACCTATAAAGTCAATGGTTGCAGCAGACACTTCTGTAGGTCGCACACTAGAAACAGCATTAGGCATCGATATTAATTCTTCAAAACAACCAGACTACAAAGGCATAGAATTAAAATCTTTTAGAAGTAGTAAAACAAACAGAAAGAATTTGTTTGCTCAAGTTCCGGACTGGACATTAAGTAACTTCAAAAGTTCTGCTGAAATTTTAGATGCTTTTGGGTATATCCGCGGTGAAGACTTTAAGCTGTATTGCACTGTGTCAGCTATAACTCGCAATTCCCAAGGACTAACACTAAGATTAGACAATGATATTAAACAATTAATTGAGAATTCTGATAAAACAACAATTGGAGACTTCGTCGTATGGCCTTTAAACACACTTCACAAAAGACTTCTTGAAAAGCACAAAGAAACATTCTGGGTAGAAGCAACAAGCACATTCATTGATGGAACTGAGTATTTTCAATATGCAATGGTTGAGCATACAAAAAAACCTATTGTCTCCCAATTTGATTTACTAATTGAACAAGGCTTTATAACGCTTGATCATTTGATAAAAAGAAATTCCAAGGGTAAAGTAGTAGAAAAAGGACCATTATTTAAAATTAAACCAAGCGCTTTAGATTTGTTATTCCCACCAAGCGAAAAATATGATCTTCTTAGTTAAATTAAACCAAAAATTTCAGTAGCTTTGTTGTATGAGTGAATTTGTTGTTTCGGCAAGAA
>JAFIEX010000252.1 GCA_020832365.1 Crocinitomicaceae bacterium | reverse complement strand
TTCAAAACTGAAATTGCTAACTTTGAACCACTTTATGATTATTTTGAAGAGAAATCGGTCCATTGGTTAGATGATATTGATTTAGCTTGTGCCATGGTGATTAAAACCATTAAAACGTTTTCGGAGGATGAAGATGCTCGAAATGCAATTCTTCCGCTATACAAAGAGGACGATGATGAAAAGGAATTCATTCAGCAACTTTTTAGAAAAACAATCCAAATGGATGTGGATAATGTTCAATTAATTGATGAACTTACGGCTAATTGGGAGATTGATAGAATTGCAAAAATGGATATCATTTTAATGAAAATGGCACTTACTGAAATGAAAGTATTTAGCAATATTCCTGTAAAAGTAACATTGAATGAATATATTGAAATTTCAAAATTTTACAGTACACCCAAAAGCAACATTTTCATTAATGGTGTGTTAGACAAAGCAATTGAAAGATTGAAAAGTGAAAATAAAATAGTTAAAGTAGGTCGAGGTTTAATGAATTAAATGGTTATGATGAGAAATTTTAGTTTGTTTTTTTTGTTGACTTTGTTATTTGTTGGTTGTGGGCAACAAGATGACGCAGTGATTGGTCAATACACAACGATTGATGTTGAGGCCGTTTATGATGCGGGTACTGTTGCAAAAGGCGAAATAATTAAAGCAGATATCAGGATTAAAAATACAGGTACTTACCCTCTTGTAATTGCTGAGGTGAAAGGCGCTTGTTCTTGCACAGTCAGTGAATATGAAAAAGATCCAATTGCTCCCGGTAAAGAAACGTTTATTAAAGCAGAAATCGATACGGATAAAACAGGAACAGGCATGATTTCAAAGTCTGTTACTATTTCGGCAAATACCAAACCAACAACAACCAGAGTAGTCATCGAGGCAAGAGTTTTAGATTAATATATAAATATAAAAGTTATGGATCAGTTAATTATGTTACTGCTAATATTAGCAGTGTTTTACTTCTTTATGATTAGACCGCAAATGAAGAAGCAGAAGGAATTAAAGAAATTTAGAGAAAGTTTACAAAAAGATGATAAAGTACTTACCATTGGTGGGATTCATGGAAAAATTTTAGAAGTGAATGATACTAATGTTTTATTGTCTTGTGAGGGTGGAACTAAAATTCGTGTTGAAAAAAGCGCCATTACTAACAGTATTGACCCTAATTTAGGAGCAAGATAAATTAATGCAATTAGTTCTCTTATAATTTGAACCAATTCAACTTATTGGTGTTGGTACAAAATAAATTGAAAGAAATGATAAAAACAGATATCCTAATCATTGGCGCAGGTCCAGTAGGTTTATTTGCTGTATTCGAAGCAGGCCTTTTAAAACTGCGATGTCATTTAATAGATTCTTTGCCGCAAGCAGGAGGGCAATGTTCAGAAATATATCCTAAGAAACCGATCTATGATATTCCTGGATATCCATCCATTTTAGCGGGAGAATTAGTGGATAACTTGATGGAACAAGCAGCACCGTTTAAACCAGGTTTCACCTTGGGGGAAGCAGCGGTGGATATACAAAAAAATGAGGCTGGTAATTTCATTGTTACAACCAATAAAGGTACTCAGCATGAGGCTCCAATAGTTATGATTGCTGGAGGACTAGGGGTTTTTGAACCGAGAAAACCACCAATTGAGAATATTGAAGATTACGAAGACAAAGGAGTTGAATACATTATCAAAGATCCTGAATTTTATAGAGGAAAAAGATGTGTGATTGCAGGTGGTGGTGATTCTGCCTTAGACTGGTCTATTTTTTTAGCAACTAAAAATATAGCCTCAGAGGTGGCCTTAGTGCATAGACGCAGTTCCTTCCGTGGACATTTGGATTCTGTACAACAGGTAATGGATCTTGCAGACTCTGGTAAAATAAAACTTATAACCGAGGCAGAGGTCGTAGGGATTTCTGGAAACGGAAAAGTAGAGGCCGTTACCATAAGGCACGAGCGAGATGGTGATTTTGAATATGCAACAGATCATTTTATTCCGCTTTTTGGGTTAAAACCGTCTTTAGGTCCTATAGCTAATTGGGGCTTGGAAATTGAAAAAAATGCAATCAAAGTAGATACTTTAGATTACGCCACGAATATCCCCGGTATTTATGCAATTGGGGATGTTAACACTTATGAGGGTAAGCTAAAACTTATTCTTTGCGGTTTTCATGAAGGAACAATTGCATTACAGTCTGCTTTTGCTAGGATTCACCCAGATAAAAAGAATGTACTAAAGTACACTACTGTAAATGGAGTACAAGGTTTTTAGGATAGTGAATTTAAATCAATATATTTCTGTCAATCCTTTTTTTCAGTCATTTCTGGGGTGATTATCATATATTTTCGACTGAAAAAATTATATTTGTAAAAGATAAAACAAAAAAATGTCAACGACTTTAAACAATCTTTCCGTTACAAGAACAAGTGATTCTAAATTGAACCAAGTTGATTGGGAAAACCTTCCTTTTGGTCGCGTTTTTTCAGATCATATGTTGGTGATGGATTATAAAGATGGCGCTTGGCAAGCACCAGCTATTTTACCATTTCAAAATTTGCAATTACATCCTGCGACATCAGCTATTCATTACGGACAAAGTATTTTTGAAGGGTTAAAAGCCTATAAAAATCAGAATGATGAAGTAGTTATCTTTAGACCACAAAGTAATGCTAAGAGATTTCGAGAGTCGTGTCTTAGAATGTGTATGCCAGAACTTCCCGAAGAGCTGTTTCTTGATTGTGTAGCTGCTTTAGTTGGTGTTGATAGTAACTGGATTCCATCTCAACCAGGATACTCCCTGTATATTCGTCCATTTCTTTTTGCTACTGACGATTTTATTGGAATCAAGCCTTCTGAAAGCTATAAGTTTATGATTTTTACCTGCCCAGTAGGAGCTTATTATTCACAACCTTTAAGAGTGAAGATTGAAGAGCGCTACACAAGAGCTGCAGAAGGTGGTGTTGGTAGGGCTAAGACTGCTGGTAATTACGCTGCGTCTCTTTACCCCGCTAAATTGGGCAATAAGGAAGGTTATCATCAATTAGTTTGGACTGATGCCAAAGAACACAAATATGTAGAGGAGTCAGGGACGATGAACATCGTATTTGTAAAAAATGGTAAAATTATAACGCCAAGCGAAGAGTCTGATACAATATTACCTGGAATTACTAAAAGAAGTGTTCTGGAACTTGCTGCTCATTTTGGTATTCCTTTTGAAGAAAGAAAAATTGAAGTTACTGAAATTATAGATGGTATCAAAGATGGTAGTATAACAGATGCTTTTGGAGCAGGAACTGCTGCTACTATTGCGCCTATCCAAACAATTGGTTTCAGAGGTCAAGACTATGAATTACCTTCATTAGAAACGCGAGAAATCTCCAGTAAAATCCATGCTACCCTTGATGGAATTAAGGCAGGAACGCATTCTGATGTGTTCAATTGGATTTACAAGGTTATTTAAAAAGTCATCAATTTTAGGGCGTGGCTAACGCCCTAAATATCTATTCAAAAAAAGCATCTTACAGCGTAAATATTACAAAGCATATTTGTATTTAGGTACTTTTAATAAAAGAAAAGAGTTGGACGGGAGTCCAACTCT
>JAFIEX010000251.1 GCA_020832365.1 Crocinitomicaceae bacterium | reverse complement strand
AAAATTTACCGAATACTAAAATTCATTTTGATCCACCTTGTTCATGTTTGGATTAGTCCACCAAGAAAAACTATAATACTTGGTCTTGCTAGCAATAATCAACAAAATGCTACCCACCAAAACGCACCCCTGTTCTAAAACGAGGTAGTAAAACATCAGAATCTAGTGTGTTGGCTGTGTTTAAAACATTACTCATTCTATACTCGGTAAATATCAAGAAGCGATTGAAACCAATTTTGGCATTCAAGCCCCAATCGAAGGGTTGAATGAGATTAGCATCTCGGATATTCAAATTTTGTGTTGTTGGTTGGAAAAAGCCTGATGTATTAATGAATTGATGATTTTCGCTAAAATTCCAATTACCAAAAACGCCAAAATCGATGTATTTACCCAAGTGATTACCTCTTCTTTTGTTTAAGTTGATTCGAAAATAAGGCGCCGCGCCAAGTTGTACGATTCCTATAAACTCTCTATTGAAAGCAAACTCCGTTTGTGGAACACCATTTAAAGAGCCTAGCTCAGCAATCTGAACACTAGAAAAGGAGAAAGATAAGTCAGAGCCAAGCGCAAAAAATTGATTTAATCGATATTTATAATTTAGCCCCACATCCAAGTTTCCAGAGCGCAATGTTTGAATTGGTAAAACATGCTGAAAATCATCATCAATGTTCAAATCATGCGGAAAAGCAAAAGCCATATATGGGGTAACATAGTGCTTTCTGTTTGGCCCGAATTTTTTATCCATAGTATGGGCATGTTGCTCATCCAGATTAACCTCCATCAATTTGTTTTGTGCAAAAAGTGAAACTGGCAATACCAAAACCAGGCATATCAATAATATAAAACTATTTTTCATTTTTCAGCAATTAAAATTGTTTTTCAAAAAGGTACCCTTGGTAAAAACATCGGAACTTCTTCCCTTTCCAATCGGCAGTATTTACTTCTAATATGGGCTCTTGCATTGTTCTTGGTTGAACAATATAGTAATTCGTGAGCTGACCATCTGCCCCCTCCAAATGCCAATAAAAAAAGGATGGAATGTAAAGCAATGGTGCCGTATTAGAACTTCTAAAACCACTATCTCTTGGTCTTTTTCCCGCTGGGATTGAACTCGTTGCGATTGGCCCTAAATGAGGTTGAAAAAAGTTTTCTTTAATACGAACAGTTAAAACCCCTTCTTTTTCAGCAATATCAAAAGTTGTTTCTTTTTCTAAGGAAATAATCGCTAAAGCGCTTGCTCCTTGTGGCACGCCAAAGCCATTAGCGTAATCAAAATATGGATAAAGGTGACCACTCTCTTCGATTGCACGAAATAAATCCATCACTTTAACAGATTTATCTCTACTCAATAATGCTGCGGCGAAACCGGCGGTTAATGGCGAAGAGAAAGATGTTCCGCTCACTTGTTGCACTTCATTTCTAGTTTGTGCTATAACCGTTGCAGGCGCAGTCACATTCGGTTTCATTCTTCCATCAGCCGTTGGGCCAAAAGAACCGAAAGTTGTATGCAGTCCAGTCCACGGGTTAAAACCGCCAACTGTCAATACACTATCTGCATCAGCAGGTGCCCCAATAATGGTCCAATTATCATCTCCTTCATTGCCAGCACTGTTCAACACAAGAATACCTTTAGACGCGGCTATATTTGCTGCTCTTGTTACTAAAGCTGTACTTCCATCCATTTGCGATTGGAAATATCTTTTATGGGTGTAACCTAAAGAACTGTTAATCACATGCACCCCATTTTTATCTGCCCATTCGGCAGCCATCACCCAATTTTCTTCTTCAGAAAAATTTTCCCAGATAGCCCTTTCTGTTATTGCAAGTAGAAAATCAGCATCAACAGCAAATCCCATTGGCAGACCATCGTGAACTCCTGCAACACAGGAAAAAGTCATGGTGCCATGGTCATTGTGTTTGTAAACATCATCTTTTTTTCTTACAAAATCATAGGTTGCAATAATTCCGTTTCTTTTTCTAACGTGTTCAAAAACAGGATGTTCATCTACATTGGGAAATCCAGTGTCAAAGATCGCTACCCGAACTCCTTTACCTTTGAAGTTGCTGCGATGCATTTCTTGTATTCCCATTAATGCAGTTTGAGAACGGATTAAATCCGCCAAATGCTTCATTTCTGTTTCGGAGTTACCCACTGAAACATTTCCATATCTAGCCAATTTAGCCTCGCTTCGGATGGGAGTAATTTCAGCCACTCCTGCTTGTAAAGCTATTTTTTCAACGTCCCTATGGTCTGCCCAAACGCAAGCCGCATTCAACCATCTTGAGACACCTTTGATTTCCTTAACGAAAGGAGTGATATTCGCTAAATAATCTGCCCGGACAGGTAAATCAGTTTCTGTGTAAGCTGGCAAGCCCTGTAAAGCTCGTCGCTCTATTGCCAAAGGATGAAAATAGGAATATGGGTCAAAATCCACTCCTTCTTTATCCGTGAAAATCACCCAATATTTTTGCTCATTTTGCGCAAGTAGGGGAAGTTGCAGTAGACAGAATACTGAAAAAACGAATAACTTTATGTTTTGCATGAGTCACTAATTTAAAAATTTGAAATTAAATAATAACCGAGATGCTTTAGTTATCAAAGATCGAACTTAATTCCTTGTGCAAGTGGCAATTCTGTTGTGAAGTTAATCGTGTTGGTTTGACGACGCATGTAAATTTTCCACGCATCAGAACCTGATTCACGACCACCACCTGTTTCTTTTTCACCACCGAAAGCACCGCCAATTTCAGCACCAGAAGTTCCGATATTGACATTGGCAATTCCGCAATCTGAGCCTGCATGAGATAAAAACGCTTCTGATTCCCTGAGATCGTTTGTCATAATTGCAGAGCTTAATCCTTGTACAACATTGTTTTGCAACTCAATCGCTTCATGAACATCACCACTGTATTTAATCAAATATAAAATTGGCGCAAATGTTTCGTGTTGCACAATTTCAAAGTGGTTTTTTACTTCAATGATTGCGGGATGAACATAGCATCCAGATTGATATGCTTCACCCTCAAGAACAGCCCCGTCAACTAATACATTTCCTCCTTCTTCTTTGGCTTTTTCAATGGCTGCTAAAAAAGCTTTCACCGCATCTTTATCAATCAATGGTCCTACATGGTTACTTTCATCTAATGGATTACCAATTTTCAACTGCTTGTATGCTTTGGTAATTGCATTTACAACTTTATCGTAAATTGACTCATGAATGATTAATCTTCTGGTTGAGGTACATCTTTGTCCTGCTGTTCCTACTGCGCCAAACACAGCACCTGGAACTACGATTTTTAAGTCCGCACTTGGTGTAATAATCATGGCGTTGTTTCCCCCTAGTTCTAGTAAAGATTTTCCTAAACGTGCTGCTACATCTTGCGCAACAGATTTACCCATTCTAGTAGAGCCAGTTGCAGAAACTAATGGCACTCGCTTATCTTTCGCCATTAATTTACCAATTTCAGCATCACCTATTACCAATCCAGAAACTCCTTCAGGAACATTATTTCTCTTAAATACTTCGGCAGTTATATTTTGACACGCAATGGCTGTTAACGGTGTTTTTTCAGAAGGTTTCCAAATACAAGCATCGCCAC
>JAFIEX010000250.1 GCA_020832365.1 Crocinitomicaceae bacterium | reverse complement strand
ACCCCTGTGTTAACTTCACGCTTAATTGATGAAATGGCAAAATGTCAAATCTTCTTTAAATGTGAAAACTTTCAGCGCATGGGCGCTTTCAAGATGAGAGGAGCGGTCAATGCAATCTTACAACTCCCCGAATCAAAAAAAACAAAGGGGGTTGTTACCCATTCTTCTGGCAATTTCGCTCAGGCACTGGCATTAGCTGCTAAATCTGTCGGTGTAAAATCATTTATTGTTATGCCAGAAAGCGCACCTCAGGTCAAAAAAGATGCTGTTCAGGGATATGGTGGAGAAATTATCCTTTGCGAAAGTACCAATGAAGCCAGACAAGCAACAGCAGATAAAATTGCAGCAGAAACAGGCGCTACTTTTATTCACCCCTCTAATGATTTGGACGTAATTCTTGGTCAAGGAACAGCAGCTTTAGAATTATTACAAATGCATCCTGATCTCGCATTCATTCTTGCACCTGTCGGTGGTGGTGGATTAATTGCTGGAACTGCAATTGCAGCCAAAACTGTTCACCCCAACTGCATCGTTATTGGCGGAGAACCCTTCGAAGTAGATGACGCTTATCAATCCTTAAAAGCAGGAAAAATTGTTTACAATCAAACCAGTAACACGATTGCAGATGGACTAAAAACCCATCTGGGCGACATTAATTTCCCAATTATACAAGAAGGAGTGCAGGCAATCATCCGTGTAACAGAGCAAGAAATCATTGCTGCTATGCGCATCATTTGGGAGAGAATGAAAATTATTGTTGAACCTTCTTGTGCTGTTCCTTTAGCTGCAGTATTGAAAGAGCCGCAGCACTTTGAAAATAAAAAAATTGGTATTATCCTCTCTGGCGGAAATGTAGATCTAACGAAACTACCTTTTTAAATGAATTAAAACATAGTTTAAAACAATATTAAATCATTGAAAAATAACACTTTATTTTTTAAAAAAATTATTATTTTGTAGATTTGTATCCTAATTTTGAAAATTGTGCGAATTACCTGTTGCCTCTCTATTATTTGCTGTTTTTTGCTTTTCGGCAAAAATAATCTTATGGCGCAAGGTAATCCGTGTTATTGTTTTTGGTCTTTGGTGGATGGAAGTGCAGGGTGTTTCAGCACTTCTAATTGCGGAGGAGGTTCTGAGTCGGCTTGTTCAACTCATGTAGCCAATGAACCAGCTGATGCATGGTTTATTGGATTTCAAAATGCTAATACAGTCCCGTCTTCCTGGGATGGTTCTGTTTGTGATTGGTTCGTTCAATTAGTTTTACCTGTCGAGTTAATCGAATTTAAGGCAAAATCAATTGCAGAAGATGTGCTAATAGAATGGCGCACTGCATCAGAACGAAACAATCATTTATTCAGAGTTTTTTACAGTACAGATGGACAAGATTGGGAAGTTTTAGGAGATGTGCCAGGTGCTGGCAATTCTAGCCAAGAATTACATTATCAACTTGTGCACAAAAATGCGCCAAATAGAATAGTCTATTACCAACTTAAGCAGCAGGATTATGACGGCACAAAAGAGTTTTTCCCAATTATTTCTTTAGACCGCAGCAGCATGGAAAAAACGTTAATTGGAACCTATGATTTATTAGGTAGAAAAGTTAGTTCAGATAATTCAGGCATAATTATCTATCGTTATTCAGATGGTTCAAGTTTGAAGGTTTACAATCAATAATCAACCTCACTCCTATTTTAAGGAGTACTTAAGCTCACTGGAATAACTTTTCCCTTGATGTATTTGTGTGCATTCAATGAAAAGTCGGCGATGTAAGTAGCCATTTGTTGTGCAGACAAAGGGGCTTCATAGCCTGGGAAAGCATCAGCTAACATTTCAGTTTGAGCCGCACCTAAACATAAACAATTCATCGTTACGGTATGGTCCTTAAATTCCTCAGAGAACAACTCTGTAAAGCTCGTTAAAGCAGCTTTAGAAGTAGAATAAGCACTTAATCCCGCGAACTTCACACTGCCTTGAAATGCTCCCATCGTAGAAATATTGACAAGATGAGCACCTTCATTTAAATGCGGGAATAATACTTTGGTTGCGAGCATCACACCAATTACATTGACTTGATAAGCACTTTCTATCTCTTTTCTTGTCAGTTCCAAAAATGGTTTGTTAACTAATTTTCCGGCATTGAATACCACAACATCCAACTTTGGAACTTGAGCAAGTATAGTCGCTAATTCAGCCTCTAATTCCTCTCGTTCTAAATCAAAAGAAAAGTTCTTGATATTTGCATAAGCAGCAAAAAGCTCGTCCATCGCCAACTTGTTTCGTGACAATGCAAAGACCTCATGAGAATTATCCGTAGCGAATAACTTCACCAATTCAGCGCCAATTCCACGACTGGCTCCAATAACCAATATATTTTTAGACATCGAATGTAATCTTCAATTTAGCACTTGTTGGATGCGCCTGACATGTTAAAATGTAACCCTCTTTCACTTCTTGATCTGTTAAAGACATATTCGTTTCCATGCGAGCACTTCCCTCAACTATTTTTGCTTTACAGGTACAGCATACTCCACCTCTGCATGAGAAGGGGGCATCTATGCCACTGGATTCAACCTCATCTAGAATGGTATCACCATCTGTCGATAAAGAAAAGACGTAGTCCTCTTCATCTAAAGTAACCGTCACCTCCGAATCACCAGAAAACTGTTCATCTTTAGCGGATTCTTTATTGTTTCCGGCTAATTCATCAGTTACTGGGGCTCCAAATAACTCAAACTGAACTTTAGCTTTGTTCACACCCAAAATCTCCAAAGCTTTTGAAACGCCGACAATCATTGCTTCAGGCCCACAAACGTAAAAAGCGTCTGATTTTAGTAATTCTAAGTCTGACTTTAATAAATTCAACGTGGTATTTTGATCCAATCGCAAAGGTGGAACACCTTCTGCTCGCGAAAATAAATAATCTACTGCTAGACCTCTCTTTACAAGTGTATTGATTTCTTTTTCAAACATCATTGATTGTTGACCACGATTGCTATAAAACAACCTACTTTTCGATAATTGCGTGTCATCACAGGAACTCAACATCGATAAAATAGGCGTAATACCACTGCCAGCTGCAAAAAAAACAAATTTCGAAGCGTTATCTAGCAGCTTAAAATTACCCAACGGAACGCTAACACTTATTTCTGAACCTTCTTTTAACTCCTTTTCAACCCATGAAGAAAACTTACCATCTGGTAAAATTCTTATCCCAACTCCAATCGTTTCATTGACCGGCGTACAAATTGAATAAGAACGGATTAAATCCTCTCCGGCCACATTAGCCTTTAAGTTCACATATTGACCAGGTATAAACTTAAATGCATTGGCAATTTCTTCAGGAATGTCTAATTTAACCATAAGCGCATCCTCCGCCACTCGTCGCAGCTCTTTAACCTTCAACTGATAAAACCCTTGACTATCAGGTGTCATCTTCTTACCAAATATATTCTTAAAAAAAGCCATCTCAATCTCTATTTAAAATTCATTATACAATCAACAAATCCTCAAGCTCCAAAAGCAAGCTCCTTGCAAATCTACAATACCTCAATCCTACAATCCCCCAATCTACAATCCCTCAATCTACAATCCCTCAATCTACAATCCCTCAATCTACAA
>JAFIEX010000249.1 GCA_020832365.1 Crocinitomicaceae bacterium | reverse complement strand
GCTCTTAAACTTTTTATTTTTTCACGCAGCATTTGTTGCCTAAAATCTGGGCCGGTGTCTATCACGAAGTTTTGATTATTCCAATTAAGGAGAAGAGCGCTTCTAAGTCGCTTATCTCGGGTGTCATTTGAGCAACAAACATGGCAGTCACATCCAATGACTGGAACACCTTGAGAAGTTCCTGAACCTAAAACTGTAACTTTCAAATCATGCACAGCAAAACATTATTTCTTTATCTCACTACAGTGACAAATCCATTCAAATGGACGTCTTCATTGTCATTCACAGATCGATACCTTATTGTCCAAGGATAAACACCATTGCGAACAGGCGTTCCTTTATAGGTTCCGTCCCATTCGAAATTGAAATTTCTGCTTTCGAAAATGACTTCACCCCATCTATTAAAAATGATGATTTCGAATTGAACAATATTGATGCCCTTAGCACCAAAAGTACTATTGAATTGATCACCATCAGGAGTAAAAGCATTTGGCACATATAAATAGGCTTCTTGTTGAATTCGAATTACTTTAAAAGTAGAGTCTCGACATCCTTTTGAGTCTTCGGCATACAACCATATTAAATAAGAACCTGGGTTATGAAATGTGTGGGTAGGGTGTACGTCATTCGACATGTTACCATCTCCGAAGGTCCACTCGTAAAAATTACCATTGTTAGTGAGATTTTGAAAAACAACAGGGAGTCCCTCAAACAAAGGAGAAGAAACAATTTGAAAATCTGCTTCTGGAGCAACAACGACCACTTCTGTAGAAGCGCTAACTGAAAATGTCTGGCAATCGTCTCTTACTTGAACAGTATAAGTGGTTGTTTCTTCTGGCTTGACCCAAATTGAATCTGTCGTTTCACCACTGTGTAACCATAGGAAATAGTAGTCGCCAAATCCTCCAGAAGCACCAGCGATTAAAAGAGCCGAATCTCCTGGGCAGATTTCTTGATTTGGCGAAATGCTTGGAATCAGCGGTGGACTCAAAATAGTGATGGTTACTTGTCCCGAAACAGTATCCCCGCATTGATCATTCACGGTTACAAAATAGGTGGAAGTTTGACTAGGGTTGACAGAAAGAATGCTATCTGTCCCCAGTAAATTACCATTGGCATCCTCCCATAAAAAAGTAAAAATACCAGCACCATTAATTGGGTTGACCTCCAAATCAAAAGGTACAAAAGGGCATTGTTCGACAATATCTTCCGTAATTGTTATTTCTAAATCTTGAAAAGAGGGGACTTCCACAAAAATGGTTTGGGTAACAGTTTGATTAAGGCAGTTATCTGAAACAGTAACGGTAATATTCTGCGAAGTTGTTGGTATAAAACTAATGCTTGCAGTGGTGTCGCCTGTACTCCAGTTGATGTTGTAACCATTGCCGCCTCCTGTTGGAACTGCTTCTAGAAAAACAGGGTCTCCTGGACAGTTAATCGGTTGATAGTTTACGCTTACATCAACGTCCTCTACTTCAGCGATAAATAGTTCTATGACTTGAAAATCTTCATTATCGCAGGGATCGAATATTTGAAACTCCATTACGAGGTTGGCGGTACCTGTTAAGTCAGGGTTGTTCAGCGCATCAATGGTGAAGGAAATTTCTGTTTGTCCTGCATTAAAATTAACTTGACTGGGTATGTTAGAGTAATCCAATCCTTGAACTGCTGTACCTGAAATTTGCATAGGAACCGCCAATGGTTGATTAATACCAGAGCCAGATCTTGTTACTGTTACAGTTGCTGAGCCACACCCCTGTGCCATGGTTTTTCCGTCTCCAAAAGGGTCGCTATCTAGCGTGTAACTAACATTTACAGGTTGAACACTCGATAAACTATTGGCCGCCAAAAATATACCTGAGTCATACAGCGCATCTCCAACATCTGCAATGGCAATGGTTAATCGATAGGTTTCGCCGCACTGTACAGCAGAAACGGCTTGTAATGGGGTTGTAAAACCATCATATTGCACATAGAAAGGGTTGGTGTTAAATGGTGCATTTGTACCAATTCCGTTATTTACATAAAACTGGCAATTTGCACAAGGCCCATTGTTGGCTGTTCCATTATTTAAATTATTTATGGCAACTGCTTGGTTTGAACCTGGTATAATGGCCATATTTTGTGTCCCTGCAATACCTGGGCCACTAATAAAAAAAGCGAAGACATCATTAAATTGAGAATTCACAAATTCAGGATATTCGTCCGAACCGAAAATGTATTCAAATCGGACAGTATCCGATTGCGGCACAAAATCAAATTCTAATATAGAGGCATTGAATGTACTTGTTCCTACAATTTGAGTTAAAGGTCCAAATCCAGGTGCGTTATTGTTCATGCCAGCATCTGGTCTGTTATTTGGTCCGTGTGGGCCAGCTGCAACATTGGATATGGTTCCTGTCGTAAGAATAATTCCTTCTTCAATACCTAAACTTGTGTTAGCCGCCTGAAAGGAACCAATTGCACCAGGCGAACCTGAGAATGTAACATTAGAAACTGTTACACCTTGACCAACTAAAACATTTTGAACTAGCTGGGCTGGAGTTTGGTTGCCATTCGTGACGAGTTGTGCCCCTAAAAAGAAGCATTGCATCCATACTAAGCATGTGAGCGTTTTATTGATCATCAGTTTCTAAAAATACAAATATATCTCTTTTTGAACAGCTTTTTGAACAGATAGTTTTTCAATTTTTTAAAAAATTTGACTAAAATTTGATTACTTAGCAAATTGTATCAGAAAAATTTCGGGAATTAATTTTTTAAAACAAGTTACTCTTCCTCTACAATTATGAAGATGTCTTCGTCGTCTTTCTTAAAAAACTTCACCTCTCTGGCGAATCTTTCAATTGCAGAAAGTTGGTTTAGTTGTTCCAACATTTCTTGAGTTTCAAATAGTTTTTGTGATGCATCTTCTTTTTCCTGTTTCAGGCTATTGTATTTTATTCTTTGTCGAGTAATAGCAAAAATATCCACTTCCTCTAGGAAAAGCATGTAAAACAAGAATAAGCTTCCCGTCAAAATGTATTTATTTTTGAAGTACTTTAGAAAACGATACATGTTTCAAAGGTAATATAAAAACAGTACCTGGATTATTGAGAGATTTAGGAATTTTGAACAACATTTTTTTAAGAACTTAATCCGATTTTTTAAATTTTTATTACGATACTATACATAATGAAGATTCACAAGGCATGATTTTTTTTAAAATTTTCCATGCTTCAGTCGATTTTGCAAAGCGATGAACATTGCGCAAGTGCCATATACTGGAACGGCAGCCTTGTCTGTATCTAAATAGTTATTTAATATCCCATGAAAGAAGTAAGTGGCCATGGCTAATACTAAACATAAGATAATGATTTTCATACCATCCAAATGAGCCGGATATTGAATATATAGCCGAATGCCAGTGTAAAACAATAATCCAACAAAAACTAGGACAGTGATTAGACCAATTACGCCAGTTTCAGCTAATGGACCAAGGTATTCGGAATGAGCATTACCACCATCTCCAAAATTTGTGGAGATAATCGTAAGTTTTTGAGGGTCTTGGTAGGCAGCGTATTCAAAGGCATAAGTAGCGGGTCCAAATCCAAAAAATGGTCGATCTAAAAACATATGCCAAGC
>JAFIEX010000323.1 GCA_020832365.1 Crocinitomicaceae bacterium | reverse complement strand
GTATGGTTGGAAGTGGTGATGTGGCAAACGACATCTTTCAGGATACTTTCACGAAAGTAATCACGAAGATGGATGACACTTATAACGAGCAGGGCAAGTGGATTGCCTGGGTTATGAGAATTGCACACAACGCTACAATAGACTATTTGAGAAAACAAAAGCGTTTCGTTGACGTTAATGCTAAAGATGACCCGGATTTTGATTTTTATGAGCGAATTCCCGACACGGAGATATCTGCACAAGAAGGTATGGAACAGGGTGAATCTCATAAGAGTCTGATGAAGCATGTTGCTTCATTGCCCCCGGAGCAAAGAGAAGTGGTGATGCTACGACATTATTATGAAATGTCGTTCAAAGAAATTGCTGATTTAACAGGAGTTTCCATCAATACAGCTCTGGGGCGAATGCGATATGCTTTAATAAATCTCAGAAAAATGTTTGAACAGGAAAATGCCAATGAAATCAATGTTACCGAATAAAGATGAACTAATCATTCGCTACGTAATGGATGAGCTTGACCCCTCGGAAAAAATGCTCGTTGAATCGGCAATGGCCGAAGACGAGAATATTCTGATTGAGGTTGAGGCGCTGCGCAGCACATTTAAACGTTGCGTAGAAAACATGCCCGGGGTAAGTGCCCCTCCGGATGTCCTGGATACGGTAGTCAGTAAAGCTCAGGAGTTCAGCGCTGCCAACAGGAAGCAAGCACCAGTTCGGTATTTGGTGTTTCGCAGAATATCGTATGCTGCAGCAGCAACGGTCTTGCTAAGCGCAGGTTTTAGCTGGTATGCCTCTACCGGAACATCTGATGTCTTGAACCAGACAGAAACGGTAGAGCTCATGGCGAGTCCGACAGAGGTTCAGCCGGCAGCCAATACGCCATGGATAGACCATCAAAATATATTGCACATCAATACGGCAGGCTTTGGCAGCGTTGCTACCACACCAGACTCAACACCGACCCGGTTGCGACCGATTGAAGAAGTTACCGCAGGAAACAGACCTGCCCGGCAGTTGCACCTCACGGGTACGCAGTAACTATTCTAAATTATAAGCTTAAAAAGGCTTGTGCTCTATCTGGGTACAAGCCTTTTATATTTTTGTTTGCCACCCAATTCCCGTTATATTTCGACTTATCCGAAATGTACGATTAACGATATTCGGTATCATTTTTTGAGTCATTATTCTATAACCCAAATACTTGTTCTTAATGGGTAAAGTAATTTCAATTGCCAATCAGAAGGGTGGCGTAGGTAAAACAACTACTTCTATAAATTTGGCCGCTTCGCTGGCCGCATTGGAACATCCGACGCTGCTCATAGATATAGACCCGCAGAGTAACTCTACCTCTGGCTTTGGAATTGAAAGTCAGTCTGTAGATAAATCTGTCTACGAGGTGCTCATAGATGATGTCTCACTAGAAGACGCTATCCTAAAAACGGAACTGCCCTATCTCGACGTGGTACCATCGCACATTAATCTGGTAGGTGCCGAAATCGAGATGATTGAACGTGCAAGTCGGGAGCAGATTCTTAAAAAAGCCATAGCAACCGCCAGGAATCAGTACGATTTTATCATAATTGATTGTCCACCCTCTCTGGGATTGCTCACCATTAATTCCCTTACAGCCTCAGACTCGGTCCTAATACCTGTTCAATGCGAATACTTTGCGCTTGAAGGGTTAGGGCAGCTATTAAATACAATCAAAATAGTGCGGCAGCATTTGAATACCGAGCTGGAGATTGAAGGCGTTGCACTCACCATGTACGACACCAGAACCCGCCTGTCTAACCAGGTAGCAGAAGAAGTGCAGCGATATTTCGGGGACAAAGTTTTTGATGCGGTTATTACACGCAATGTTCGCCTTGCCGAGGCACCTAGCTTTGGAAAACCTGTAATTCTATATGACTCCATCAGCATGGGATCTAAGAATTACCTCGCACTTGCAAGGGAGCTCATTATGCGAAACCGAGAGTTATATAAAAACTCATCTGTTTTTGCACAGAAATCTTAGGAAGAAGAACAATGGCAAAAAAAGTACTGGGAAGAGGCCTGGGAGCCTACTTTCAGGATGTAGAAGGTAAAACAGAGAAAGAACCTGCAGTTGCTACAGAAGATGTGTTGCAAAAAATGGATTCCCGTGAAAAGGTTAATGTTATCCTTCACGTACCAGTAGCCAGTATCAGGGCTAACCCTTTCCAGCCACGAAAAGATTTCGATGAGATAAAACTGCAGGAACTCGCTGATTCTATCCGTGAACTTGGTCTAATTCAGCCCATTACGGTACGCCATATTGGTGAAGAACGATACGAGCTCATATCAGGCGAGCGCCGCTTGCGCGCCAGCAGAATGTCTGGCATCGATCATATTCCCGCATATATAAGGGATGTTAATGATGACGAAATCATCGCAATGGCACTCGTTGAGAATATTCAACGCGAACAATTAAATCCGATTGAAACGGCTTTAGGTTACCAGCGCCTTCTCGAAGAGTGTGATCTCACGCAAGAGGATGTTGCCAAACGTGTAGGTAAAAATCGTACTACCGTTACCAATATGCTTCGCTTACTGAACCTGCCGGCATTTTTACAGGCAGCTCTCAAGCAGAATAGAATTTCGATCGGTCATGCAAGAGCTCTTATCAGCGTAGAAAATGAGCGGATACAATCTCAGTTACTCGATAAAATTATCGAAAATGATATGTCTGTTCGCCAGGTCGAGGAAGCGGTAAAGTCACTTGCCAACCGTAAGAAAGGCGGTGGCAAAGCCCTGACCAAAAAAGATCAGAAAGATATTGAAATGATCCAGCTGGCCGCATCTCTGCAAAACCGTTTGAGTACTAGAGTACACATCAAACGGAAATCTCAGGGCGGAGAAATCAAAATAGAATACTACTCAGATGAAGAGCTGGACCGCTTACTTAACCTGTTCGATTCGCTGTCTTAACAGGGTTAGCTGTTTTATACTGCTTTGCCTGACATTGTATTGCGCTACTGTATCAGCGCAGATACAGCAGGATGTTGAACGTATCGCTTTGCGCGACACCGTTCCCGAACCCCGATCGGTTATGCATCAATCTATGATTTTGCCCGGCTGGGGACAGGTTACAAATGAACAGACGTGGAAAGTTCCAATTATATATGGACTGTTCGCCGGTGTCGTTACCTATGGTGTCTATGCACATCGAATGTACAGTGGCTATAGAGCAGCTTATTATAATAGCTTTTCAGACAATACAGATTTTCGATTCGGACAAACACCAGCTTTTATACCAGATGGCCAACCCGCTGAAGTCTACCGATTCAACCGAAATCAATTCCGTAACCGTCGTGATCTCACTGTAGTAGGAGTGTTGCTTGTTTACGGACTCAATATTGCAGATGCCTACATCTTTGCGCATCTCAGAGACTTTGATGTCAGTGATGATTTAAGCGCAAATATTGAATATTTACCTCATCCATACTACGGTAACCCTCAACCCGTTTTAACTGTCAGATTAAACTTCTAAATAAAAAAATATGACGCCTGAAAGAATTGCACCAGACTCTTATAGTAGAGATACCAGCCAGGACTTGTGGAGTGTTTTCCGCATTATGGGCGAGTTTGTGGAAGGGTATGATAAAATG
>JAFIEX010000248.1 GCA_020832365.1 Crocinitomicaceae bacterium | reverse complement strand
AAACTCATCGATGATCTCGGACCAATTCAGCGAGACATAGTTAATCTGCAACAAGCTTTTTCTAAAGTGGGCAAATACGAATTAGCGTTAGAGGTTCTGCAAAAAGGCAGAAAACTACTTAAAAACAGCTACCCTTTAAATATTCAATTTGCAGAGGTTTATGGAGAACTGGATCGCGTTGAAGAAATGATTGAAGAATACTTAGGTCTTTTAGATTACAATGCTGGCATGATGAACTCTTTACAGCGTCTAATGCCACGTATGATTGATTTTGAAAATGAAAACAGTGAAGCATACAATCTGTTGAAAAACGCACTTATTAAAAGAATTCAAAAAGACCCAGGCAATGCCGTTAATTCAGAAATGCTGATATGGGCGCTAATTCAACGAAAAGATTTTAAGACTGCTTTAGTTCAAGCCAAAGCACTGGACAAACGAACAACTAAAGATGGGAAAGAAGTATTTAATTTAGGGAAAATTGCCGCCACAAATTTAGATTACCAAACGGCAAGAAAAGCATTCAAATATGTAGTGGAATTAGGTACTTCATCACCCTACTATTTCCCTGCTGAACAAGCACTTTTAAACACCCGCTTTTTGGAAGTAACCACATTCCGAAATTACGCTGCTTCTGATTTAGAAGAAACAATTCTAGAATACGAAACAGCGTTAGAGAGAATTGGTCCGAAAGGTAAAGCCCTGCCAATTATAAGAGAACTAAGCTATATTCTTGCTTTTTACGCTGGTCAACCAGATAAAGCTAGGAACTTATTAGAAGACGCATTAAAACTTCCGGCCTCTTCAGATATGGCCAAAGCAGAAGTAAAACTTCTATTAGGAGATGTTTTTGTTATTTTAGGTGATATTTGGGAAGCGTCTTTATTGTATATGCAAGTTGAAAATGATTTTAAATTTGAACCTATTGGATTTGAAGCCAAATTTAAAAATGCCAAAGTTTTCTATTACGCAGGTGATTTTAAGTGGTCGCAGTCACAGTTAAATATCTTAAAGGAATCAACCACGAAATTAATAGCGAATGACGCTATGCAGCTCTCAATCTTCATTACAGACAACCTTGGATTAGACAGTAATTTAAGAGCAATGCGCAAATTTGCTCATGCTGACTTGTTAATTGCACAGCGAAAATTCGATGAAGCATTTTCTGTGTTGGATAGCTTAGCAAGCTTATTCCCTTTTCACAGCTTAGCAGATGATATTTTACTTCGGCGAGCTCAAGCCTTTGAAGAACAAGGAAAATGGTTAGATGCGATTGAAGAATACGAAAAAATTCTAACGAAACATCCGCAAAGTATTTATGCGGATGACGCGCTATTCCAAATTGCATTAATTCATGACAAACATTTGCTAGACCCAGAAAAAGCGGCTACTTACTACTTCCAGTTGATGAAAGAGTTTCGTGGCAGTGTTTTCGTCACTGAAGCCAGAAAAAGATTTAGAGAACTGCAAAAAGTAAGCTGATTTTATTTTTGGCACAAATTTCGCATTTCTATCAGCAGAGTTTATTTTTATATTAAGTAAAAACCTATTTTTGAATAAGTGAAAATAGGAAAACCCAACGTGAAACATAAAATTATTAGCTATGCAATTGAAGAACTATTTTATCATTTTGACTGCAATTGTTATCTGGCAAACGATAGGATTTAGTCAGCAAACTAACCATCTCGTTGTCTTCACCAATGAAAGTCAGCCCTTCTATGTCATTCTTAATGGCATTCGTCAAAATGACCAGCCAGAAACCAATGTCAGAATCATTGGCTTGAATGAAGACTTTTATCGATTACGAGTTATTTTTCAAAACACAGAAATACCACCAGTCGATCAAAGTGTATTTTTTGAAAGGATGGGTATGCTTACCAATATTGAAATTATTCATAGAAGAAATCGTTTTCGCGCGAGATATGCTGGCTCTATGGCTCTAAATAATGCTCCAGCGGCACCTAACACGCAAACTCAAATCGCTTATCAACAGACGGAAGGAGGAAATACTAACACTACTCCAAACAGCGCACCGAACAATCCAGTATCAACTCCAAATAACACTCAACAACCGCCACAACAACAAACTACTCCTTCCAACCCAGGAAATAGTGGTAGTGGTTCAGTGAGTATTTCTTGGTCTAGTTCTTCCAATAAAGATGAGGATAACACCTCTGATCAATCCTCTGAAACAACAATGACATCTGACTGGGAGTTTATGATGAACGGCACTCGTTGCCCAGCACCAAATGTCAGTGCAAACAATTTTCAAAATTTCATCCAAAGAATGGAAGCAGAAAACTTATTTAACCGAGAAAATATGATGGTCAATTTTATACAAAATCATTGTATGCAAGCGCAACAAATTGCAGATTTAATTGGACTTGGCTACACTACTGTAAACGCTTTGAACATTGCTAAAATCGGCTATAGACATACTTGGGACACGCAAAATTACCATATCGTTTTCAATGCGCTAAAAGACCAAAATCAACAAACGCAATTATTGGAAATGCTTCAAATCAAACCAAAAAACAATCCGCCAAATCTAGTGCCAGATTATCCAGAAACAGTTCCAAGTCAACCAACTTCTGGAGGTTATAGCGCAGAATGGATTTTTCAAGGAAACAGTCCTATTGCTGATTACTTCGGCTTTATAGGATGTGCCAATGCTAGTAATCTTGATATGGAAACTATTATTACAGCGGTGAAAAAAGGACGATTTTCAGAAGATAAAATGATAGCTGCAGAAAATGGAATTCGTGGTAAGTGTCTGACGGTGGATGAAATATTAAAAATAACAGAGCAGTTTGCGCACGAATCTGATCGCATGGCATTTTTGCAAAAAGCAGCCCCAAGTGCAATAGATATAGACAGATTGTTTCTTTTGCACACTGCTCTTAGACATAGTTCTAGCAGGGATGAATTACACGCTTTTTTAACAAATCAAGAATGGAAAGATTATGGATGGGTCTATCACGAAAAATTCGATCCATTTTTAAGCGGTTATAATGGAGAAATAGGAAAAGACTATCCATTAGTTGATATCTCTCTTTTAGAAAAGCAGCTAAAAGCATTATCCTTCCAATCCGATAAGCTCATTCTACTTCAACAGGCACTAATGAAAAGGTCTATAAGTGTGGAACAATTAAAGCAAATTGCTGGTCATTTTAGAAGCGATAGTGATTTATTAGAAATGTGGAAAATGGTCTATCCTGCAATTTTTGACCTAGATAGATTTTCTGACTTAGCAAGTCAATTACGCTTTTCCTCAAGTAAAGAAGAGTTTCAGTCTATTGGAAAAAACTAGCTGTTACCCGGGTAAAATAGAAGTCATAATCTATTGCTTCAAGCCTAAAAAATATGTTTAGTAGGGAAAATACTTTTCATCAGTGTATTCTTTAATCAATTTATAGGGCTGCGGTAAGAAAGTATTTTTCAAAAGCAATACATAAACTCCGTTTGAGATGCGCTGTGATTAACGGTTTAGCTATAATCTTTTGGTTCTACTAATCAATAGATTAGAAAATGAATTAGGCCATATGCATTAAACTAACCTGGATCAAACAACAGTGCTTTACGGTTTGGAAAATAGGTTTAGCGATTAAACCATTAAGCAATTAAGGGTCATTAAGTTGAAATCCCTT
>JAFIEX010000247.1 GCA_020832365.1 Crocinitomicaceae bacterium | reverse complement strand
GATTTAATGAGAATTATTCAAAGTTTACCAGATGGATATAGAACTGTTTTCAATTTATATGCGATTGAGGGATATAGTCACAAGGAAATTGCTGAGATATTGGAAATAACAGAAAGTACTTCTAAGTCGCAATATTCTCGAGCTAAAGGGATTTTGCGCAGTATTCTAGAAAAAAACGGGATTGAGAGATAAAGATGAAATAGCAGAAATATTTAAGAAGGGACTGGATGGTTATCAAGCTAAGGTAGATCCTGCTATATGGTCGTCCATTCAATCTAGTTTAGGGTCTGCTACCACAAGTACTGCTGCTTCTGTTGCATCTACAGGTTTATCTGTTGGTAAAACGATTATTGGGGTTGCAGCTGCTGTAGTTGCTACGACAGCAACTGTTTTTTTAGTAGTTAATTCAAATGAAGAAACCACTACAATCCAAAGACAAGAATTTGTTAAAGAAGAAGCTGTTGATGATAATGCATCTTCTGATTCAGATGATAAAGTCAACTTAAATGAAGGTATTATAACTAATGAAAGTTTCGATATTTCAGATGATGCGACAGTTATTAATGATTTTGATGAAGATATAGCTAATCAAGTTGTTAATAATAATGAGTTGGACAAATCAAATAACAATAAGGTTAATTTGGAACACGATGAGTTAAAACCTTCAGTTTCTTTGTCTGAGGATTTGGGCGTTACACCTGTTATTAACAAAGAAAAACACACGAGTGATGTTAATATTTTTGAAGAACCAAAAGAAGAAGAAAGCCTATATGAAATAGCACTTCACGTGAGTATTTCAAAGGAAAAAATATCAGCACAACATTTCAAATTTTACGCCCAAACAGTTGAAAATGCTAATATTAGTTGGGATTTTGGTGATGGCTATTTTTCGAAAGGTGTTGAAGTGGAACATGTTTTTAATGAACCAGGAAATTATGATGTATTCGTAACTGTAACAAAGGATAATCAAGAAGTAACAGAGCACATTGAAATAGCTGTTTTAGCATATGGTAGTATAGACCATTTACCAAATGTTTTCTCACCTGATGGTGATGGAATTAATGATGAATTATTTATTTCTGCATCGCATATTAAAGATTTTCAAATTACAGTTTTTGATAGTAAGAATAATGTTGTTTATCAATCAAATGATGTTAATTTCAGGTGGAATGGAGTAGACATAAGGTCTGGTTTACCTGTTCCTACTGGCAGTTATTATTACATTATTACAGCTAGTGATGAACAAGGTAATAACATTAATAAATTTCAGCATTTGACGATTAAGCGTTAGATTTAGTGGTATATTTCATAGATTTACTGTTTTTAAGATAAACAACATTGGGTTGAAGTTGTATCATTCATATCGTTTGGTTTTTTTCTTTATTTATGCAGTAGTTTCAACTGTTTACGGCCAGATAAGTATTTCACCAAAAGGTGGTAATCATTATGGTTTAAGAGAAGTAAATATTGATTATCCTTCTGATTATAAAGCGTATTATACTTTAGATGGTAGTACACCTAATAAAAGAAGTACTAGTGTTCCTGGTAAAATAGAATTAGGAGGAAATACTGTATTGCGTTTTCTTTTTATAGATAAAGAAGGCAAGCAATTTGAGCAAACGCACAGCTATATCGTAGAAAAAAAACACACGTTGCCAATTGTTTCTATAGCGGGTAATCCTGCATATTTCTTTGATAGCCTTGAGGGTATGTTCGAAATGGGTTGTTGTGCCGATACAGTTTCTCCTTATTTTGGTGCCAATTTTTGGAAAAAGAAAGAAAGGGCAGTAAACTTTGAGTTTTTTGAAAATGCTCCTAAAAATAAAGATGCTAATGTTAATCAAATCGTTGGAATTAAAATTTTTGGAGGTTTTAGTAAGGCTATGCCACAAAAATCTTTAGCTATACATGCCCGAAATAAATACGGAAGCAATAAACTGAAATATGCTTTTTTCCCTCAATTGCCTTTTAAAAAATATAAATCTTTGATTTTAAGAAATGGAGGAAATGATATGGAGGGTTCCCACATCAGAGACGTATTAGCTACTCAGCTTATGAAGGGAACAGGTTTATTTTATCAAGAGTATAGACCCGTTATAGTTTATATTAATGGAAAGTATTGGGGAAAATACAATTTGAGAGAAAAAATTAATGAACACTTTATTAAAGCCCACACAGGATACCACAAAGACAGCCTCGTAATTATGCGACACAATGCGGATAAGCAATATGGTTCTCCATCAGATTATAGAAAATTTATTTCCAAACTTGCAAACCTAGATATGACTATTAAAGAAAATGTTGATTATGTTGCAAGTAAAATGGATATACGAAATTACTTTTTGTACAACATCGCACAGATTTACACAGGAAATGGTGATGCTGGAGGAAATATTAGATATTATAAACATGTAAGTGATACCGCCAAATGGCGATGGATTTTCTATGATTTAGACGCAACTTTTAATATAAATGGTAATAAGGAGGTTTTAAAAAATAGCTTAGTGGATTTTACAGCTTTAAAAAATGAAGCTTGGCCAAATCCCCCTTGGTCCACATTGATCATTAGAAAACTACTAGAAAATGATTCTTTACGTTATGTATATATCAACGATTTTTGTTTTTATCTAAGTACAATTTTTGAGCCTAAAACAACAACTGCGATATTTAATGATTTAATTTCTCCTTTAGAACCAGAAATTGATTTTCATCTTCAAAGATGGGGCATTTCAAGAAAAAAATACAACCAACACCTCTCTTATATCAGTTCTTTTTTACTTAATAGACCAAAAGTTATCCTAATGCATTTGCAAAATAGATTTGATTTACCTGCAACATCGTTGATAACTGTTAACTATCAAGAAGAGTTTGGTACGGTATATATAAATGATAAAAAAGTAAAAAGTGGTTTTAATGGAATATTTTTTCAAGGCATACCATTTCATTGTTTAGCTGAACCAAATTTTGATTATGAATTTGCTGGTTGGGGGCATTCAAAGGAAATTATTCCTGAAATTTATCAAATGATTTCTTCTAATCAATATACAATCTCTCCAATTTTTAGGGAACGGAGAAAATCACCATTTGCTTTTAAAATAAGAATAACTGAAATAGATAGTTATCAGGATAAAAATAAACATGGAGATTGGATAGAGTTATTTAATAGAACAGAACAACCAATAGATATTTCCAACTGGATTTTAAAAGACAATAATGATAAACACTCTTTTACTTTTCCGGCTCCTACAATTATTGCCCCAAAAGGGTTTCTAATTGTTGCTCAAGATAGCGCGGCTTTTCTGAAATATTTTAAAAATCCACAAAGTGATGTTATTGGAAGTTTTGGTTTTGGCTTAGAGGCAAATAAAGATAAAATTAGACTCTATGATGCGCAATTAAGAAAAGTTGATGAAGTTAATTTACATAAAATAGTTAGTAAGGACTTATCAGATACGTTATCTATTAGCTTGAAAGACATCCATTTATTAAAATATGATATTGATAATTGGTTAGTAGAAAGTACTTCTGCTGGCAAACAAGGTGACTTTTCCAAAAATCATGAGTTAGAGTCTAGGAAAAAACAGCAAAGAATGCTCTTATTATTTTATAGTGGAATATTGTCTACTATACTATTTTTATTCTTTTTTTCCTTTTTTTTGAGCTCTTTTCTTTCTTTCTTTTTATTTG